>JADGBO010000122.1:0-483 GCA_015231465.1 Desulfamplus sp. | reverse complement strand
CCGGAATATTTTTGGCAGCTTCTCCCATTATTTCAATAGCCCGAATTACAGCATAAACAGTTTTTTTGTCTTTACAGAATAGATCAAAAGTCAACTCTTCTATGAAGATTTCGATATCGGTAAGAGACTCTACTATATCTTTAATAAAATCAATTATCTCTCTTGTCATAGATACACTACCTCTTTGAGTATATGCTTGCCTATTCCGTGTTTTAAGCCTGTTTTGGTGACCAGATCGACTTTTATACCAAGATATTCACTTAGTTCGTTTTCTATACCAACAAATTTTATCAATCCGGGGAATTCTTCAAAACTAATCAGAATATCGACATCGCTGTTCAATCTCTGTTCACCACGCACATATGAACCGAATATTCCGATATCTTTTATTTTATGTTTTTTAATCAAAACAGGTTTCTGATGTCGGATAATATTTTTTATTTCTTCAAGATTTTTCATACTATTCCTTCAATGGCCTAACAA
>JADGBO010000121.1 GCA_015231465.1 Desulfamplus sp. | reverse complement strand
GGAAGAGGTTCTTGCCAACTACAAACCGGAAGAGAGACTCAAAGGGCTTGGGGCAGAAGAGATTGAAAAATATCTCGAAAGCATAAAAAATAATTTAAATTAGTAATTGGGTTTAATTAACTTACCCAAGCTCCCATGGCAAGCCTGTAATACTGCCCGGGAAAAAGCAATTAAACAATGACTGCCCGGGAAAAACCAATCAACCAACCAATCAAACAATGGAGAAAAAAATGAGAGTCGTATTCCCTTCAAACAGCGATCTTGGCCTTACAGGAACAGTTTATAACCATTTTGGTTCAGCACCTTTTTTTGTGATTGTTGACACAGAGAGCGGAGCTTATGAAATAAAGACAAATATGGATAAGGATCATGCCCACGGACAGTGTCAGCCCTTGAAGGCCCTGGGCAACATTGCCGTTGAAGCTGTGGTTGTAGGAGGCATAGGCCGGGGGGCCTTGAATAAGCTTGCCTCATCCGGTATCAGGGTTCTAAGGGGTGTGGAAGGAACCGTAAAGACAAATCTTGAGATGATGAAAAGGGGAGAGCTTCATGGGTTCAAATCCGAAGATATATGCATTTCCCACGGCATATCCGGTAAAGACGGATGCGGCTCCCACTGACGGGGGCATGGCAGGATTACCGAGTTTAAATTACAGTCCCAGGGCTAAATTACAGCCCCAGGGCTGATACTCATTTCCTTCGACAGACTCAGGAACCATAATTTGAGCAAATCTATAGACTTCCAGAATAATATTTCAGCAGATCCATTCCTAGGGGCAGCCCCAAGGGACTGCCCCTACAGTATGATAACCAATTTCATTATCTGGTTTCATTATCTGGTTTCATTATCTGGTTTAATTATCTGGTTTAATTATCTGGAAAGCTATACCTATTATCCAAGGGAGATATAATTTATGAAAACAGGATGCTACACAGCACTTATCACACCCTTCACCGCCGGCGGAGAGCTGGACACCGAGGGACTTGAACAACTGACAGCTTTCCAGATTCAAAGCGGCATTACCGGCATACTTGCCGCCGGAACCACCGGAGAGAGTCCCACATTGAGATGGGAAGAACACCTGGATTTAATCGCCAGGATCACCGATGTTTGCCGTGATAAATGCATCTCCATTGCAGGTGCCGGAAGCAACAACACAAACGAATCCATGAGTGCCGTTGCCCACTCAATGGATGCCGGTGCCGATGCGGTGCTTATGGTGGATCCCTATTATAACGGCCCAAGCTCCTTAGAGATAAGAAAAGAGTATCTGGAACCCATAGCAAAGGCCTATCCACAAATGAAGATCATTCCCTATATTATTCCTGGACGCACCGGTGCCCAGCTTCTTCCCGAAGACCTGGCAATCCTCAGCAATGAGTGCCCCAATGTGGCATATGTCAAGGAGGCAACCGGAAATATCGACAACATGAGAAGAACCAGGGAGTGCTGCGGGGATGGGTTTAAAATATTTTCAGGGGATGACGGAATTCTTCTTCAGATAATGGAGGATCCGGCCATAGCGGCCTGCGGCGGCATATCTGTGCTGTCAAACATTGTGCCTGGTGCCCTCACTGATATGGTAATGCTCCAGAGCCAGGGCAGAACAGAGGAGGCAAGGGCCCTCAATCAGGCACTGATGCCCCTTCTTGGACTGGTCACTGTAACCACAAGGGAAGATACACCCCATGGTTCTGTAACATGCCGGGCCAGAAATCCCCTGGCATTGAAGACCCTTATGCAGATTCTCGGTATGCCGTCGGGCCCATGCCGGAGACCACTGGGAAAAATGACACCCCAGGGCATTGAGATTGTTGCCGATGCGGCAAAAAAGGTCCAGGCCCGCAATCCGGAACTCCTTGCACCCCTTGCCCGCTTCTTTGATATTGATATAGATGAGAGGCTTGGAAATCCGGAATATAGAAAACATTTATGTTATACATAATGATTGGAACTAAAAAATAATACATTTGAATCAACTAAAATAAAAAAACAATACAGATTGGTTACAGTTTATCAATGAACCTTATGAGACCTAAGTTCACAAGCTTTCCACCGGGCAGCAGACCTGCCCACATTGAAAATTACAACCAGGAGCTTTTTAGATTTATCGGTGACTCGCCGACCCCTTTCCATGCCGTGGAAAATATGGGTTCTTATCTTTCGGAAAGAGGTTTTATAAGGCTTTTGGAGGGTGATGCCTGGAATATTGAAAAAAATTCCAGATATTACGTCATAAGAAACCGGGGATCAATAATTGCCTTTTACACCGGAGACAACAGGCCCTGGGAAACAGGAATGGCAATTTGCTCCGCCCATACGGACAGTCCCTGCCTCAAGGTGAAACCCCTTCCCATGAAAACCACCGGCCGGAAATCCACGGCCGTTGTCGGGGTTGAGGTTTACGGCGGGGCACTTCTCAACAGTTGGCTGGACAGGGGGCTGAACCTTGCCGGGCGGGTCACTGCCCTGGTCAGGTATGGGGGCGGCCGGGAGGTACTGGAGACATTCCTCGTCAATTTTAACATGCCCCTGGCCCAGATTCCTTCCCTGCCCATCCACCTGGACAGGGAGGCCAATACAAAAAGAAGCCTGAATGCCGAGATAGACCTCCGGCCCCTGGTGCATGGGGGGGGATATGGATGGAATGGAGTGGGGTCTGAACATTTCATTTTTGAGGAATTTGTGAAAAAACAGCTCATCCGGGAGCATCCGGATTCCGTAACAGGCGATATTCTTGGTTTTGATCTCATCTCGGATTCCGGAATAGGCGATATTCTTGGTTTTGATCTCATCTCGGATTCCGGAATAGGCGATATTCTTGGTTTTGATCTCATCTTTTCCGATGCTGACGGACCCTTTTACACCGGTTTCGACGGCAGCATGATATCCTCCCCCAGGCTTGACAATCTCCTCTCGTGCCATGCAGCCATGAACGGCATTGCCCTGGCCCGGGGTAAAGTTCCGGCCATGATATTTTGTGCCGACCACGAGGAGGTCGGCAGTGAGACACCCGGAGGTGCCCGGGGCAATTTTTTCAATTCCGTTCTCTCCCGTCTTGTCCCTGGCACTGAAAATCTCTGCCGGGCCGCTGCAAGATCCTTTATAATATCCTGGGACAATGCCCATGCCGTGCATCCCGGCCATGGAGAACTTTATGATTCATCCCATCATGTTTATCTCAACCAGGGGCCGGTACTTAAGGTAAACGCTTCCATGCGTTATGCATCGGAGTGTGAATCTTCGGCCCTTTTCAAGCTGCTCTGTAAAAGGGCAGGGGTACCTTCACAAACCTTTGTGATGCGAAGTGATATGCCCTGCGGAAGTACCATCGGCCCCGCCGTCTCCTCCGGGGCCGGAATAAAGACCGTGGATGCCGGAGCCCCCACACTGGCAATGCATGCCATACGTGAAATAACCGGGGATCGGGATCCTTTCATGCTGCTCAAGGTCATCGAAGAACTATTTTCCATGGAGGAACCACAGCTTTTATCCTTGACATAAAATGGCAGTATGGTTATATCCCATACGTTAATGGAGAGTTAAAGTGCTTTTTTTTACCCTTAAAAAATTTTATGTGAAAGTCGTCCCCAGGGGCGATTCATGAATCACCCCTCTTAAAATAAGGAATAAAATCCTGATGGAATTTCACGGTCTCATGGAGAAGAGCAGGGGGCATATATTTGACCGGTGGTTTGATGCCGCAATTAAATCATATCCCCAGGATACTGCCCGTATTTTTTTGAAATCAGGCAACAGATTTGACAATCCCGTGGGCAGTGCCACAAAACAGAGCCTTCAGGATACCCTGGATCTGATCTTTGGGTCACTTTCCCATGCCCCTTCCCCTCCGGTGATTGACGGCATGGCTGTGGAGAGGGCCCTTGACCCGGTAATACGCATTCGGGCTGTCCAGGGTTTTCTGCCGTCCCGGGCCGTGGGTTTTGTGTTTGAATTGAAGGACATTGTCAAATCCCTCCTGGACCATCCCCAGGGAAGATCCTTGGGCATGGGACTCAATGAAGAGTTTTCCGGGGATATTTTCGCAGAATCGGAGTTTTTTTTCACCATCGTGGATCAGGTGGCCCTGGCCGCCTTTGACAGGTTCATGAAGTGCAGAGAAGATATATTCCTTTTACGGGCCAATGAATCCAAACGGCGTATTCACAGGGCCTTTGAAAGGGCGGGTTTAGTAACTGAGCTGGTTGAGGAAGGTCTCCCCGGCTCATAAAAATCTTAAATCTGGCCATTTTACCGGCTCAGTATCCGGCGGTTGATGGCCGAAGACATGTGAGGTGCTTGGAATATGAATCAAAAGTACATGTTGCCCCTGGCAGGGGTGGTCCTGCTGTTTCTGCTGGCATATGCAGGGGTTGAGGGAGCCGGACTTCAATGGTTCTTCGGGATTGTCATTCCGTATCTTGCGGTTATAGCCTTTATTTGGGGCTTTGTGAACCGCGTTATGGGGTGGGCGGACTCGGCGGTGCCCTTCAGGATTCCCACAACCTGCGGCCAGGAGAAATCCCTTCCGTGGATCAAACAGAACCGCATCGACAACCCTGATACAGCCTGGGGAGTCTTTATCCGTATGGTGCTGGAGATTTTTCTGTTCAGATCCCTTTTCCGAAATACCAAGGCTGCGTTTCACAGAGACGAGAACAACAGGCTGAGCTACTCCTGGGAGATATTTCTGTGGCTGGGTGCCCTGGCATTCCATTATGCTTTTCTGGTAACCGCGGTGCGCCATCTTCGTTTTTTCATGGAGCCGGTTCCCTGGTGCCTCAAAGCCCTGGAGTATATGGACGGCATAGTTCAGCTTGGCTTGCCCAACATCTTTATGTCCGGGCTGGTACTTCTTGCAGCCGCTCTTTTTCTGCTTGCCAGGAGGATTTTTGATGCCAAGGTGAGCTACATCTCCCTTGCTGCGGATTACTTTCCCCTTTTCCTCATCATAGGAATTGCTGTAACCGGAATTGCCATGCGCTACTTTACCAAGGTGGATGTTGTAGGGGTGAAGGAGTTTACAATGGGAATTGTCACATTCCAGCCTGTGATTCCCGCCGGTGTGGGTCCTCTTTTTTATGCCCATCTCTTTATGGTATCGGTTCTGATTGTATATTTCCCCATGAGCAAGCTTATGCATATGGGCGGAATATTTCTCAGCCCCACCAGGAACATGGCCAACAACACCCGGGCAAAGAGGCATGTGAACCCCTGGAACTATGCTGTTGATGTTCATACATATGAGCAGTATGAGGATCACTTCAGAGATAAAATGATCGAAGCTGGACTTCCAGTGGATAAGAAGGAGTAATCAATGTCTGACGAACTTAAACCCGATGAACTATTGAACAAGATAGATCATAAACCTGACGGCGGGGACTGGATGGACACTCCGGTTCAGATAAGACCCGGGATGTACTGCTATGCTGCCAAGGCCGAAAGCGTAAAGACCCTGGGACTTCCCAATGCCCGTCCCTGGAATCCGGCGGAAGATGACTGGAAGCTTCCGGAGAACTGGCAGGAGATTATCCATAACGGCATCAAGGAGCGACTGGAGAGATTCAGAACCTTCAAGGTGTTCATGGATATATGTGTTCGCTGCGGAGCTTGTGCCGACAAGTGTCACTTTTTCCTCGGCACCGGGGATCCCAAAAACATGCCGGTTCTAAGGGCCGAACTTTTGAGATCCGTTTACAGGAACGATTTTACCAGGGCGGCAAAGCTTCTCAAATTTCTCCCCGGCGGAGAGTTCCTGGCCGGGGGCCGTCCAATGACAATGGATGTCCTAAAGGAGTGGTGGTACTACTTTTTCCAGTGTACCGAGTGCCGCAGATGTTCGGTATTCTGCCCCTACGGCATTGACACCGCCGAGATCACCATAATGGGAAGGGAGCTTCTAAACCTTCTGGGCCTCAACATAGACTGGATTGCCACGCCTGTGTCCAACTGCTACCAGACCGGTAACCACCTCGGCATCCAGCCCCATGCATTCAAGGATATGCTGGAGTTTTTCACCGAGGATATCGAAGAGATAACCGGTGTAAACGTGGAACCCCAGTTCAACAAAAAGGGTGCTGATATTCTCTTCATCACTCCCTCCGGTGATGTCTTTGCCGATCCCGGCACATACACATGCCAGGGATATCTGATACTTTTTAAGTATCTCAAAGATAAATATGGACTTGATGTGACCTGGAGTACCTATGCCTCCGAGGGTGGAAACTTTGGTTTTTTCACCTCCCACGAGACCATGAAGCGCCTCAATGCCAAGATGTATGCCGAGGCCAGGCGCCTGGGCGTAAAGTGGATTCTTGGTGGCGAGTGCGGCCATATGTGGCGGGTTATTCATCAGTACATGGACACCATGAACGGACCTGCCGATTTCCTGGAAGAGCCTGTGAACCCCATCACCGGCACAAAATTTGAGAATGCAAAATCCACAAAGATGGTCCACATAACCGAATTTACGGCAGATCTTATAAAACATGGCAAGCTTGAGCTGGACAAGAGTCGAAATGCCAACCGCATCATGACCTACCATGACTCCTGTAACACCTCAAGGGGTATGGGCCTGCTTGAGGAGCCCAGATATGTTTTGAAAAATGTCTGTGACAATTTCTTTGAGATGCCGGAGAACACCATCCGGGAACAGACCTTCTGCTGTGGAAGCGGTTCCGGCCTCAATGCAGGTGAAAATATTGAACTGAGAATGGCCGGGGGTCTTCCACGAGCCAATGCTGTAAAATATGTTCATGAAAAGTTTGGTGTAAATACCCTTGGCACCATATGTGCCATTGACCGGGCCGCCCTCTCCACACTTATGGAGTACTGGGTACCGGAAGTGGAAGTGTGTGGTATCCATGAGCTGGTTGGAAATGCCCTGATTCTTCCCGGTGAGCATGACAGGGAGATGGACCTGCGGATGGAGCCGTTACCCGGCAAGGAGGATATAGATGAGTAAGAATGCGATCATCGCAGGACTTGTGGTTTTTGTGGCGACGGCCCTTTTTCCCTTCTGGTTCAATATCGGCGGCTCAAACGCGGCTCCTGAAATTGAGCTTTCCGAAAGGGCAAAGGCCGCAAGATATTGTGTCCTGGAAAAGTACGATATGAGAGCCGAGCATATGTCCCTTCTTGATGAGTGGAGGGATTCCGTGGTCAGGGATGCCGACAGGCTCTATAAGGGAACCAATGGCAAGAGCTTCAATATGAGCCTCTCCACCGGTGAGGATTCATGTCTTGGCTGCCATACCGACAAGGAGAAATTTTGTGACCGGTGCCATAATTTTGTATCTGTGGCTCCCTACTGCTGGGAGTGCCACACAACCCCCGAGGAGGTTACCCGATGATTCACAGCAGAAGAAGCTTTATTAAAGCCGCAGGTGTTTCTGTGCTGGCCATTGGTGCAGCTCCGGCAATAAAGGCTGTTGCTGCGTCTGGTTCCGGTGCTGCTTCCCTGCCTTCTAAAACAAGAAGACCCGAAGCCTTTTCTGCCAAAAGGTGGGGTATGGCAATTGACTGTAGAAGAATGAACGGCGATATAGCCGGCAATATTGTTAAAGCCTGCCGGAAAGCTAACAATGTTCCTGACTTCAGTCATAAGCCGGATGAGGATAAATATCCCGGTCTCCGCCCTCCTAAAAAGGATCAGGAGCTGAAATGGATTTGGGAGGAGAGTTATCACCACGCTTTTCCTGAAATGGAAGATGAGTTCCTTGCCGATAAGTTTAAGAGTATGCCTTTTCTGGTGACCTGCAACCACTGCAAAAATGCACCCTGTGTCCAGGCATGCCCCACAAGGGCGACCTTCAAGCGGGAGGACGGAGTGGTCATGATGGATTTCCATCGCTGCATCGGATGCAGATTCTGCATGGCAGCCTGTCCCTTTGGTGCAAGAAGTTTCAACTTCAGGGATCCAAAACCCTTTATCCCGGAGATCAATCCTGATTTTCCAACCAGATCCAAGGGTGTCGTGGAAAAATGCAATCTCTGTGCCGGGCGTCTTGCAAAGGGCTTGCAGCCCGCATGTGTGGAAGCATCTGAAGGTACCATTGTGGTGGGGGACCTGGAAGACCCGGGCTCGGAGATAAGGGCGCTTCTAAAAGAAAACTATGCAATCCGACGTAAGCAGGAGCTTGGCACAGAGCCTTCTGTTTACTATATCATGTAAGAGGGGCGATACATATGCTTGAAATAGCGATTAAAGGAAGCAAAAAATACTGGATATGGCTGGGGGCTCTGCTCACGGTCATGGCCGTTGCTTTTGCCGTCTATATTGACCAGTTTGTCAACGGTCTTATGATCACCGGCATGAGCCGTGATGTCTCCTGGGGATTTTACATTGCCAATTTCACCTTTCTTGTGGGGGTTGCCGCAGGGGGTGTAATGGTTGTAATTCCTTACTATCTCCATGATTACGAGAAGTTCCACCGCATCACCATACTTGGTGAATTTCTGGCCGTGGCTTCCCTGATCATGTGTCTTATGTTCATTGTAGCCGATCTGGGGCAGCCCACCCGTATGCTCAATGTTCTGCTCTATCCCACACCCAACTCCATGCTCTTCTGGGATATGTGCGTACTTAACGGCTACCTTTTCCTCAACATAGTCATTGGCTGGAAGGTGCTTGAGGCCGAGAGAAATCAGGTCAGGCCTCCGGACTGGACAAAGCCTCTGATCTATATATCCATCCCCTTTGCCATAGGCATCCACACGGTTACGGCATATCTCTACTGCGGTCTTCCCGGAAGGGGTTTCTGGATGACGGCCATACTGGCACCCAGGTTTCTGGCCTCGGCATTTGCAGCAGGGCCTGCCTTTTTGATTCTGCTTTGCTATATTGTGAAACGATTCACAAAATTCGATCCAGGATGGGAGGCCATTCAAACCCTCTCCAAGATCGTCTGTTATGCACTCATTGCCAATGTCTTTTTCTTCCTGTGTGAAGTCTTTGTGGTCTTCTACAGCAAGATTCCCGGCCACATGTCCCATATCCAGTATCTTTTTTTCGGCCTTTACGGCCATGGTGCCCTGGTACCCTGGATGTGGACCTCCATGATTCTCATGTTCACCGGCATCGGGCTTCTTATAGTGCCCAAATTCAGAAACAACGAGACAATTCTGCCGTTTACCTGCATCCTTATATTCATAGGGACATGGATAGACAAGAGTCTCGGCATGATCTCCGGAGGATTTGTACCCTCTCCTCTGCACCATGTTACTGAATATGTCCCCACATTCCAGGAAGTTTTAATAAGTCTCGGTGTCCTGGCCACGGGCCTTCTCATTCTTACGGTGCTGTTCAAGCTCGCCACCACGGTGAAGGAAGAGGTTCGGGGGTAGTTTCTGGAGTATCATAATCATAAACAAATGAAACAGAATCCGCTGCCATGATCATCCGGTGACGGCAAATCGAATTTGGTTTAGTAAAAGCCAATGGGGGCATCCGTTTTTCAGGGTGTCCCCATTTTTTATCCCTCAAGAGTTGTAAGTTCTTATATTTTACACCATATATTGTGGTTATATATTGCATTACACTACTATCAGTAGTGGTCAGTGGGAGAACTTATCACTCACGAGTTTATCCAAACAATCAGTTTTAAAGGCCGGCCATAAAATCTTATGAAATTTTCTGACTATCATATTTCCCAGGAGATAAAAGAGAACCTTGAAAAAATGGGTTTTAAAAGACCCACCGACATTCAGTTCAAGGCCATCGCTCCCATAATAAATGGAGAGGATGTACTTGCCATTGCCCAGACAGGAACTGGAAAGACAGCAGCCTTTGCCATCCCTGTCATTGACAGGATACATAGAAACAAGACAAGCCGCCGGGTATCTGGTATCAAAGCCCTTGTAATGGTTCCCACACGGGAG
>JADGBO010000120.1 GCA_015231465.1 Desulfamplus sp. | reverse complement strand
CTCCAGGATCAGGGAAATTTCAAGATACTCACCGTAGATATGGCCGGCCATACGCTCAGGGCCCGGCTTGCAGAAGGCAGCCCATGCGAAAGGGAGAGGGTCTGGCTGGAGTTTCCCACGGAATGGATTCGGCTCTTTGCCGATGAGAGGCTTTTAAAATAATCCCCATGCCCCAACCACAAAGAACAATCAAAATCCTTAAACGGTGATTTAAACGGCAAGGATTTTATTATAAAACGGCCATGGCAGACTCATCTGCCACAACGAAGAGTGGAAGCTGTTAATTGATGCCTGAGTACTGACAACTGACGACTTTCATATAACGGACATGGCGGTATTACCGCCACAATCGAAGCATGAAAGTCCAGTAGGGGCGATTCATGAATCGCCCCTACGGACGACTTTCATATAAAACCAACATGGCGGCATTACCGCCACAATCGAAAAGATGAAAGCCCTTGAACGGCGGGGACTTTCATATAAAAAAAATGATGCGGAGGTGCTTAATAATGGACAAGTGGGAAGACAATAGAGCCTGGTTTCTGGTGCTGCCTGTATTTGTTATTGTTGCTTTCAGTGCCATAATCCCCCTGATGACGGTGGTAAACTACTCCCTCCAGGACATATTCGGTCCCGGGGAGAGGATATTTGTGGGCGTGGAGTGGTTCAAGGAGGTACTCCATGACTCCCGACTCCACGAAGCCCTTCTCCGGCAGTTTCTATTTTCCGGAATGGTTCTTTTAATTGAGATTCCCCTGGGTATAATCATCGCCCTTATGATGCCTAAAAAGGGCTGGGCCGCCTCTTTGAGTCTGGTTCTCATAGCCCTGCCCCTTCTTATCCCATGGAATGTTATAGGAACCATATGGATTGTATTCACAAGGCCTGACATCGGTCTCCTTGGAGCTGCGGTGAACGGCATGGGAATCCCCTTTGACCACACTGCAAGTCCTATCCAGGCATGGATAACACTAATGCTCATGGAGGTGTGGCACTGGACACCCCTGGTGGCCCTTCTTGCCTATGCAGGGCTTAGGGCCATTCCCGAGGCCTATTTCCAGGCAGCCAAGATAGATGGAGCCTCTTCATGGGCCGTCTTTAAATATATCCAGCTTCCCAAAATGAGGGGAGTTCTCACCATTGCCCTGCTGCTTAGGTTCATGGACAGCTTCCTCATCTATGCCGAACCCTTTGTCCTCACAGGGGGTGGCCCGGGTAACACCACCACATTCCTGTCCATATATCTTGTAAAAATTGCGGTGGGCCAGTTTGATCTCGGTCCTGCTGCGGCTTTTTCACTGATATATTTTCTAATTATTCTGCTCTTCTCCTGGCTCTTTTACCAGGTTCTTCAAAATGCCGGCAAAGGAGGTGCCCAATGAAAATAAAAAAACGAACCATTGGTCTTATCTTGTACTTCATAATTCTCATGCTGCCCATATACTGGATGCTCAACATGTCCCTGCGGACCAATGCAGATATTCTCTCAACCTTCTCCCTCTATCCCAAGGACATTACCTTTGCCAACTACATGAAGATTTTTACGGACTCCTCCTGGTATTCCGGCTATATCAACTCCATTATCTATGTCACCATGAATACCCTTATATCCCTTGCAACGGCACTACCTGCGGCCTATGCCTTCTCAAGGTACAGATTCATCGGCGACTCCCAGATGTTCTTCTGGCTTCTCACCAACCGCATGGCACCTGCTGCGGTCTTTCTTCTCCCCTTTTTCCAGCTCTACTCCACATTTGGGCTGATAGATACCCACATAGCGGTGGCCCTGGCCCACTGTCTTTTCAATGTTCCCCTTGCAGTGTGGATTCTTGAAGGATTCATGTCCGGCATTCCCAAGGAGATTGATGAGACCGCCTACATTGACGGTTACTCATTTCCTGGATTCTTTGTTAAGGTTTTCATGCCCCTGATCAGATCCGGCGTGGGTGTTACTGCATTTTTCTGTTTTATGTTCTCCTGGGTGGAGCTGCTCTTTGCAAGAACCCTTACCACCACCCAGGCCAAGCCCATTGCCGCCACCATGACCCGCACAGTTAGTGCCACAGGCCTGGACTGGGGACTTCTTGCTGCGGCAGGGATACTGACCATCGTACCTGGTGCTCTGGTTATCTGGTTTGTGAGAAACCACATGGCAAAGGGTTTTGCCATGGGAAGAGTATAGAGATTTAAACAGCAAAAAAGGAGCGGTTTATTCATGAATCTGGAATGGATGGCATGGACAATGCCCACAGCAATTTTTTTCATCACCATAGTATCTATTCTCATTGCCATGACCATATGGCAAATTATCTCACCTTGTATGAAACGAAAAGGATTTCTTCCCATAGCCACGACCAGGGGAGATCGTCTCTTCATCGGCCTTCTCAGCAGTGCCTATATCCATCTGGCATGGCTCGGCCTGACCCCGTTCACCCTGTGGTTTGCCTTTGCTGCATCACTGGTATGGATGGGTGTGGTGATGCGTTGGGGTTAAAACCATGAATTGAATCTTTTTAATGTAATTAGAATGAGAACAGGTCAATATTCCGCGGTATTAACGGCCTTTTACCCGGAATAACATGGAATCATTTCATTGACCATTTAAACATAAAGGCCATTATTTTAAGGAGAGATTTATGATTAAAGAGAGATTTTCCAAGGTCACGGCAAAGCTCTGCCTGGCAGCCGCATTGCTGTTTGTTTTCTCTGTCGGTTCTGCTTTTGCCGGAATTGACGCGGCCAAAAAGTGGATTGATGATGAATTCCAGCCATCCACATTGAGCAAAGAGGAGCAGCTCAAGGAGATGGAGTGGTTCATCAAGGCTGCCGAGCCCTTCAAGGGCATGGAAATCAAGGTTGTTTCCGAGACCATCCCCACCCATGAGTATGAATCCCGAGTGCTTACCAAGGCCTTTGAGGAGATCACCGGCATCAAGGTGACCCATGATCTTATCCAGGAGGGTGATGTCATTGAAAAACTCCAGATCCAGATGCAGTCCGGCCAGAATGTTTTTGATGCCTACATCAATGACTCGGATTTAATCGGCACCCATTACAGATACGGCCATGTGGTAAACCTCACAGACTGGATGGCAGGCGAAGGAAAGGATGTGACCCTGCCCACCCTTGATATTGAAGATTTCATGGGCATATCCTTTACCACCGGACCCGACGGCAAGATATATCAGCTTCCGGACCAGCAGTTTGCCAACCTTTACTGGTTCAGGTATGACTGGTTCAAGCGGGAGGATTTAAAAAAGCAGTTCAAGGAAATTTACGGTTATGAGCTGGGAGTTCCTGTGAACTGGTCGGCCTACGAGGATATTGCCGAATTTTTCACCGAGCATGTCAAGGAGATTGACGGCCGGGCTGTTTACGGCCACAACGACTATGGCAAGAAAGCTCCGGATCTTGGCTGGCGATTTACCGATGCCTGGCTCTCCATGGCCGGTGCCGGAGACAAGGGCCTTCCCAACGGAAAGCCCGTGGATGAGTGGGGTATCAGGGTCGATGAAAACAACCGTCCCGTGGGTTCAAGTGTAAGCAGAGGGGGTGCAGCCAACGGCCCTGCAGCCAAGTATGCCCTTACAAAATACATGGACTGGCTCCGGAAATATGCTCCTCCAGGTGCCCTTGGTATGGATTTTTATCAATATCTTCCTTTTCTTGCCAAGGGAAATGTTGCCCAGCAGATTTTCTGGTACACGGCATTTGTTGCAGATATGGTAAAACCTGGGCCCACCGTCAATGAAGACGGCACACCAAAATGGCGCATGGCCCCGTCCCCCCACGGTCCCTACTGGGAAGAGGGGATGAAGCTGGGATATCAGGACTGCGGTTCATGGACCCTTTTGAAAAGCACCCCTGTGGAGCGTAGAAAGGCAGCCTGGCTCTTTGCCCAGTTCACCGTCTCCAAAACCGTCTCCCTGAAAAAAACCCATTTCGGACTGACCCCCATAAGGGACAGCGACATCCGCCATGAATCCTTTACCGAAAGGGCCCCGAAACTTGGCGGTCTTGTGGAGTTCTACAGAAGCCCGGCCCGGGTTTCCTGGACTCCCACTGGAACCAATGTTCCGGATTATCCCAAGCTGGCCCAGCTCTGGTGGCAAAATATTGGTGAGGCCGTTGCCGGTGAAGTCACGGTGTCAACCGCAATGGACAACTTGGCAAAGGAACAGGATCGCATTCTCAAGAGAATTGAGAGATCCGGTGTACAGGGAGATAAAGGCCCCCTTCTCAATCCCGAAAAGGATGAATCCTACTGGCTCAGCCAGCCAGGTTCTCCCAAGCCCAAGCTTGACAATGAAAAACCCCAGGGTGAAACAGTGGATTATGATGAGCTGATAAAAGCCTGGAAAGAGGGTAGAGTAAAATAGTCGATACCGGGGAATTAAAAAGTATCTGGAAAACGGCATCTTTCATTGAGTACTGTTTGGATGATATAGCTTTCCAGATAATTAAATTGGCAACCATACTGTAGGGGCAGTCCCTTGCGGCTGCCCCTTACGAATTGATTTGCTAAAATAATTTTCTGGAAGTTTATATGAAAGATGCCGACACCCAACACCAAATTTTAAATTGTTTCTTGACACTTCATCCTAAAAAGTATATTACCATCGGGCATTATTCAATGCGGAGAGATGGCCGAGCGGCTGAAGGTGCACGCCTGGAAAGCGTGTGTATCTTAACGGGTACCGAGGGTTCGAATCCCTCTCTCTCCGCCATTTATTCTCCTCCATCCTTCCAGATATGTTCCGCTCCCGGGTAAAATGTCATATAAAGTATTAGCTCTTAAATACAGACCCCAGACCTTCCAGGATGTTGTCGGACAGGAACATGTAACCACCACCCTGTCCAACGCCATTGATTCGGACAGGGTTGCCCATGCATTTCTCTTCACCGGCCCCAGAGGTACGGGAAAAACCACCATCGCACGCATCCTTGCCAAGGCCATGAACTGTGCCCAGGGTCCCGTCTCCACCCCATGCAATGACTGTGACTCATGCCGCAGGATCACCATGGGCAACGCTCCGGATGTATTTGAAATAGACGGAGCATCCAACAACAGCGTGGATCAGATAAGGGAACTCCGGGCAAATGTCACATATATGCCTGCATCATCCAAGTTCAAGATATATATAATAGATGAAGTCCATATGCTGAGTATGGCTGCCTTCAACGCTCTTCTGAAAACCCTGGAAGAGCCCCCGGAACATGTTGTATTTATCTTTGCAACCACAGAATCCCATAAAATTCCGGTTACCATCCTCTCAAGGTGCCAGCGCCATGATCTGGGACGATTGAAACTCTCCCTGATATCGGACCACCTACAAAAACTATGTTCCGGGGAGGGCTTCTCCATATCCAGGGAGAGCATTGATCTTGTTGCCTCGGAAGCCGACGGTTCCATGCGGGATGCCTTAAGCCTTCTGGACCGCATTCTCTCCGGAACCCGGGATAAGGATATCAGCCATGACTCCATTTTGAACAACCTCGGCATAATTGATAAAAAAATTGTTTTTGATCTCTCCCGGGCCATTCTAAGCCATGATGTTACGGCCATACTTGGGATCATCGAAAAGGTTCACAATCTGGGTATCGACCTGAAAAAATTTTATGCTTCCATTATCCGGCACTTTCGCAATATTACTGTTACACGAGCATGTATGGAGACTCAATCTTCTTCGTCTTCCATGGGTTCCAGCTCCTTCACAACAGATGTGACCGACGGAGATCTGGAAAAAATCCAGGGGATGGTTTCAGGGCTCTCACCCCTCCATCTCACCAGACTCCTGAATCTGCTTCTGAAGGAGGAGACCCTTGTAAAACTATCATCCCACCCACGCACAGCCGTTGAAACAGTACTCCTGAAAATCATGCAGATACGCCCCGGAATGGAAGTTGACGAGCTTATCAAAAAACTGGATGCCCTTGCATCCAAAGTAATGGGAAATCCCCCCGGAGTCCATGGAACCATGGAGTCCACCATACCCTTTGAACCGGCTCAAGCCATTTTACAACCATTACCCCGGGAAAAGGTGCCGCCGTCCCGGCCTCTTCACACAACCCCGGTGCCCACCGTCCATCTGGCTCCGGCCATGCCCCAGGCTCCCACCGTGCCCCAGGCTCCAACAAGGCCCCAGGTTCCCACCGTACCCCAACCGACAATAACTCCGGCTCCGGCAATACCTCCGGCTCCGGCAACATACCAGGCTCCAGCCATGACCCCGGCTCCGGCCATGACCCCGGCTCCGGCAATACCCCCGGCTCCGGCAACATACCCGGCTCCAGCCATGCCCCCGGCCCAGACAATCTACCCCTCCCCTACCCCGGCCGCACAGACTCCCACAGCAGAAAAGAGCTGGGAAGGATTCATCAAGGCAGTATCAAAGAAACAACGGGTGATGGCGGCGATTTTAAACAAAACCCTTTTCAAAAACATCTCCGACCATGGATTGACCTTTGAAGTTTTGGGAAACGCGTTTGACCTGTCACGCATCGATTCAAAAAAGAGCGATCTTGAGGCCATATGCAGCAGCTATTTTGGAAGAAACATGAAACTTGAAATAATTGACGGCACCCAAAAAAAGGATACTAATGCAAATTCCACGGATACTTCCCTTAAAATCAAACAGGAAGCCAGAAACCATCCCCTTGTACAGCATGCTGTAAATCTTTTTTCCGGCACCATTGTGGACGTAAGGAGCAATTTCTGATAATAAATTATTTTTGACCCACTATCTGAACACCAAAGCTTTAATATGGATTTATATGAAAATCCCCGCCGTTTCAGGATTTTCATCACTTCGATTGTGGCGGTGATGCCGCCATGGCCGTTTATATGAAAGTCGTCCGTAGGGGCGATTCATGAATCGCCCCTGCTTTCATTGTTCGTTGTGCCCGTCAGGGCATGGCCGTTATATCAAAACTTAAGGAGCAAAAAATGAAAAATATGGGAAATATGGGCAACATGATGAAACAAGCCCAGAAACTTCAGAAAAAAATGCTGAAAATGCAGGAAGAACTCTCTTCAAAAACCGTGGAAGCAACTGCCGGAGGGGGTATGGTAAAAGTGGTGGCAAACGGCTCCCAAAAGATTGTCTCCATTACCCTGGAAGAGGAGATTGTCGATCCAGAAGATATTGAAATGCTCCAGGATCTGATTCTTGCAGCCACCAATGATGCCCTGAACAAATCCCAGGAGATGGTCTCCTCCGAGATGGGAAAACTCACCGGAGGTTTGAATATTCCTGGTTTGACATGAAATCGGCAGATAACAGCAGATTAACTACACTATATTGACTACACTTTGAACACCTATCCTGAATCAATACTCAAGCTGATCCAGAGTCTTGCCACTCTTCCCGGTATCGGCCGGAAAACGGCTGAACGCCTTGCTCTGCACATACTCCACGCCCCCCTGCATGAGGCACGAACACTGGCATCCGACATTCTTGAACTCAAGGAGAAGGTCAAACTTTGCCGTAACTGTTTTGCACTCAGCGATGATGACCATTGCCGTATCTGCCAAAACCCGGGACGGGACAGCTCCACAATATGCGTTGTGGAGAATCCGGCGGATATGGCGGCCATTGAAAAATCAGGGGTTTACAACGGCCGATACCATATCCTGGGCGGTGCCCTCTCCCCCATGGACGGGATAGGACCTGATGACATAAGGCTTAAGGAGCTTTTTCAAAGGATTGCCCAACATTCAGATGACCCGGCCAATAATTCAGAGCCCCTCGTCAACCAGATGGTTATAAAGGAAAATACAGCCCTTCAAAGGACCAGGATAATGGAGATCATCATAGCCACAGGAACTGATGTCGAAGGTGAAGCCACAGCTTCATACATCTCCCAGAACCTTAAACGAAACAGAAATATTACAGTGTCAAGAATCGCATCCGGTGTTCCCATGGGCGGTGATCTGCAGTATGTGGATCAGGTTACCATTCAGCGGGCCATGGAGGGACGACATGGATTCAATATCTAAAACAGAGGATGATATCTTCAAATGCAGGATGTGCGGCAGTTGCTGTTCAGGGTTTGGCGGGACATATGTCTCCCGGGAGGAGTGTTTGGCAATATCCCAATTCATTGGTTGTGATCCTGCCAGTTTCAGGGAAAAATATTGTTCGGTATCCGGCTCCGGATACGTGCTTGCCACATCGGAAGATGGAAACTGCATATTTTTTGATGATAAAAAAGGGTGTACCATCCATCCTGTAAAACCCCCCATGTGCCGGAAATGGCCCTTCATAGAGGCGGTCATACACCATCCTGAAAACTGGAATGTAATGGCAGGCTCATGCCCTGGAATGAAAAAAGATGTCCCCTGGGATGTTTTAAAGAAAATTATCTCGGTCAAAATCAATAATCAAAACATAGCAGGATAAACAGATGACCACTAAATCCGTCAACAAGATAGCTGGCAACAGCGAGGCTCGTCCTGTGATCGGCATCACCATGGGAGATCCGGCGGGCATCGGCCCGGAAATAATTGCCGCTGCCCTGGAAGAGCCCGGGGTTCAGGAAATATGCTCCCCTCTGGTGATTGGTGATGCCGGAATCATGAAAGCTGCCCTGAAACTCAAGGGAAGCTCCTTGAATATCCATGAAACCCAGGAGCCTGGACATGCCCTATTTGATCCCGGGACCATTGAAGTGATGAGCCTCTCCCAACTGGAGACTACCCTCCCCAATCCCTGGGTGCCCACATCCCAAGGAGGAAGGGCCGTTATAGATTACATAACAAGGGCCGTTGACCTTGCCCTGGCCGGAGAGATAGCAGCCATGGTTACGGCCCCCATCACCAAGACAGCCCTTAAAATGGCAGATTCCCCTTTCCACGGCCATACCGAGATGATCGCCCATAAAACCGGCACCACAAATTATGCCATGATGCTGGCTGGAGACAAACTTCGGGTAATACTCGTCACCATCCATATACCCCTTTCAGCGGTGCCTGGAAAGCTCACGGTGCCTGCCGTGGTAAAGACCATCTCCATTGCAGTGGAGTCCCTCAAGGAGAGATTCGGCATCGAAAACCCCAGGATCGCAGTGGCAGGACTCAACCCCCATGCCGGTGAAGGGGGCATGTTCGGCCATGAAGAGGAAGAGATAATACAGCCAGCAATCAAAAAAGCCGTTGACGAGGCAAAAATCCGCAACCATTATGTTGTTATTCAAGGCCCCTTTCCGCCGGATACCATATTCCACAATGCTGCCCAGGGAAAATATGACTGCGTTGTCTGCATGTACCACGATCAGGGACTTATCCCCTTCAAGCTCCTCCATTTCAGCGACGGTGTCAATACAACCCTGGGTCTTCCCATCATAAGAACATCGGTGGACCATGGAACAGCCTATGACATTGCCTGGCAGAACAGGGCGGATCATACAAGCCTTGTCCAGGCCATAAAAATGGCGGTTAATCAGGCACGCCACTTTAAAGTTCAAGTAACCTGCCAAAATAAAAAAGGAAGAAAATATGAGTTATGTCGCAACAACCATATCCGAGCATTATATTAATGAAGGTATAAAATGTTGATTCTCACTTTAAGCTGGCTTAAATTTTCTGATTATTTGAAACATAAGCAGAGGGCCGTCGAAAATCCATCAAATAGGGCCTGAACAAATTGGTCAATATATTTTGAGAATTTCACCCCCTCATCAAGTCCGTTTAGGGTGAGACTTAACACCTGTAAACGTTTCAAGATGGCTGACGTTGCAATCAACCAAGATTTGACCTTTTGATACCAACTTTTCTCATCCTGGATGCAAATGTGGAACGGTTGACCCCTGCATACTTTGCCGCCCATGTTACATTCCAGTTATTTTTCTTGAGTACAAAATCAATATAGAGTTTTTCAATTTGGTCCCAGGAGTAATTTCCAAAGTCAATATCTCCTTGTGAAACCTTCTGCCTTACACTGCCTGCTCCCGGGGTATTTATGTTATCTTCAATTTTACTATCAACATAGGACTCGGCATTGTCATGGT
>JADGBO010000011.1 GCA_015231465.1 Desulfamplus sp. | reverse complement strand
CGCTGCCCACACACTCGCGATAAAAAATTCCATTCTTTTCTCCTTTTCATCTGATTAAAAAAATAATGTTAAAATTTCCTGCGGCTTCTTCCAAAAACCCGCCGGTTTATTAAATATCAGCACAATGCTGATCTGTAATCATATTCTTCTGTATGGCACTGTCATTATATTGTGTATGGCTCTTGTCGAAACTATTATCCCTATATTATTAGTGTGCATGTTCCATTGCCCCTGCAAAGTACATGACCGAGAGCAGAAAGAAAACAAAAGCCTGGACCAGTGCAACAAAAATTCCCATGGCCATTATCGGCAGAGGGGCAAAAAATGCACCTGCAAGAAAAAACAGGATTGTCAAAACAAGTTCATGTCCCATCATGTTGCCGAAAAGACGGAAAGAGAGAGAGAGTACCCTTGCAACATGTCCTATTATTTCAATGGGCAGAAAAAGGGGAATCAGCCACCACACCGGCCCGATGAAATGTTTATAATAATTTGCCCCATGGTATTTTATACCTATGACATGGGTAAAAACCACTGTAACCAGGGCCAGGGCACCAGTTGTATTAAGGTTGCCCGTAGGCGGAAAAAAACCTGGAATCAATCCCACAAGATTGCCTATAAAGATAAACATAAAGAGCGACGCCGCAAGGGGAAAAAGCCATCTGCCCTCTTCACCCGTAATTTCAACCATGAACTCTTCAAAACCTGAAATAAACACTTCAAAAACATTCTGGACAGGTTGTGGCACAAGCTGGGTATTTCTACCAGCGAGCCAGCCGAAAAGAATCAAAATTGCCATAACCACCCACATATAAATAACATGTATATAACCATGGGCAAAATGATCCAGACCTATCATTTCAAATAGTTTCACAAAAAACAGATATGGATGCTCCACTTAAACCGCCTCCTTGAAAATAAGTCTTGTTAATTCAACGGCAATTGCCGCCATGATGCTGGCAACCACCACAGACAGGCCCAGTAGCAGACCTATCGGCTCAACTACGTTTTTAAATATAAGTGCGAAGATTATAATTCCGCTTATTGCAAACCGCATATAATAATTTATCAGTGCCCCGCCAATAATTCCGCTGTTGAGACTTGAATGTTTTTTGTCACTGTTGAATGCCCTGGAAATACTTTTTCTTAAAAGGTGAAAATTAACCGTTACAAGAAGGCCGCCATAAAAAATACCTGCGGCAAACCTCAAAGGGGTATTAATCAATCCAAGAAGGGTTGCAAGGATTAGAATATACCAGTTAGATCTGGCGACAAATAAAATCAATCTTTTTTGGATATCCATGCCTTAAAGTTCTCTGCTGCGTTTTGCTGCCATTAATAGATTTCTGAAACCTGCGGCAATGCCGAATCCTATAAAAACCAGCGTCAAAACAGGTCTTGTATCAAAAAGTCCATCCAACCATACACCTAAAAACAGACCTATAAATATGGATAAGGCCAATGTCAAACCAAGGCTGCTGTAATAGGCCAATTCACGTATAGTGCTGAATTTTTTTCGTGTCATTATGAACAGCCTGGATCCAGTTTTTAATAATTATGAGTTGACTCAGTCCGATCTTCTATGGACTTCCAGAAAAATATTTGAGCAAATCCTATTCCCAAGGGCAGCCACAGGGGGCTGCCCTTACAGTACGGTTGCCAATTTCATTATCTGGAAAACTATATAACAGCCATAATCTATTTTTTCAAGACAGAAAAAAATATTTCCATGAACATCGGTTCAGGTGCAATTAACACAAGCTGAATATCAAGTCAATGTGAAAATTGTCAATATAAAAATAGGTTTTATTCCTAAATCCTACTATATCTTTATTCACGTTCTAATCAGGTCAGGAAATCCGTCCTTCAATAGCTGCATGAAGTGATCCTCGGGCACCGGAGGACTGAAAAGATAGCCCTGCACCGTGTAACATCCCCTCTCCTTGAGGAACTGGGCCTGGACACGGGTCTCCACACCTTCTGCCACAACTTCGAGCCCAAGGCTCTGGGCCATGGATATTATGGTGGAGGTTATGGCGATGTCATCTTTGTCGTCGGGAATATCCATGACAAAGGATCTGTCTATTTTAAGAGTGTTCACCGGAAAACTTTTAAGATAGCTCAAAGATGAGTAGCCTGTGCCGAAGTCATCAATGGAGAGGGTTACGCCAAGGCTTTTTAGTTCATGCATGAACTTCACGTTTCGGTCAAAATTATCAAAGATCATGCTTTCAGTCAGTTCAATGTCCAGGCATTGGGGCGGAAGACCGCTCTCCTGCAGGGCTTGACGGACAATATCCACAAAATGTTTCTGTTTCAGTTGTTTGGCCGAGAGATTGACCCCCACAACAAAATTTGTCAATCCCATATCCATTATTTTTTTTCCTGTCCGGCAGGCCTGGCGAAGAACCCATTCCCCAATGGTCAATATAACATCGCTGGTTTCGGCAATGGGAATAAATTTAATGGGCGGAATCATGCCCATTTCAGGATTGTTCCATCTGAGGAGTGCCTCCATGCCCACGATTTTATCATTGTCTCTGATATTTACCTTGGGCTGATAATAAACAATCAGCTCGCCTTTACTGAGGGCGGAACGTACAGCAATTTCCAGCCGCATTCGTTCAAAGGCCCGCACCGTCATATCCCCTGAGAAAAATTGGAAATTGTTCGGGCCGGTCATCTTTGCATGGTTAAGGGCAATTTCAGCGTTTTTTATGAGATCATTGGGATTTGCAGCATCATTGGGAAATATGGTGACCCCAATGGAGACACTTATGTATATATGATTGTTGTCAACCTCAAAGGGCTTATCAAAAATATCCTTGATCTGCTGTATATTGGCTGCAATGGGATCATAGCTCTCAAGCCTTGATATATAAAAAATAAATCGGTCGCTTATGAGCCTGGAGAGGGATTCGGCAGTGAAAAGGGAATGCTTGAGTCTTTTTGTCACCTCTACAAGAAGGTTGTCAACAAAACGTATGCCGTAGGATTCATTGATCCTTGCTATTTTGTCGATACCCATAAGAATCACTGCGATTTTTTTGCCGTCAACGCTTGATTTTTCAATGGATTGCTTCAGCCGGTCATAAAAAAGGGATCGATTGGGAAGCTTTGTCAAAATATCATAATGATGAAGTCTGTTTATATCATCCTGGGCTTTTTTGATGACGGAAAGGTCTGTGAAGATAGCCACATATTTCAACGGAAGACCGCTGTCATCATACACCGTGGATACTGTGAGCCACTTGGGAAATATCTCCCCGGTCTTTTTTCTGTCCCATATCTCTCCATGCCAGGCACCTGTTTTATGGAGTTTTTTCCAGAACTGTTTATAAAATTCAGGGCCGCTTTTGCCCGATTTCATGAAACCGATATTGTTATTGACCGCTTCATCCCTTGCATATCCTGTTATTTTTGTAAAAGCGGGGTTGGTGTCCAGAATAATTCCCCTGAGGTCGGTGATTATGATAGCTTCCTGGCTGTTGTCAAATATGATTTTTGACAGTTTCAGATAGTCCTCTTTCTTTTTCCTGTCTGTTTCGTCAGTATAGACAGATACAATATTCCCTGTGGAGAGTTTATAAACATAATTTTTTCGCCAGGTGTGGAGCCTTTTGTCTTTATAGATGGTTACGGGATGGCTTATTTCCCCGCCTTTTTTCCAGACAGCCTTAAAAACATCAAGGAGGCCTGATTCATTGACTGCTGGAAATATTTCCGTAACCCTTTTGCCCAGAACATCTTCCTTTGCGACATGGTCCATCTCCAGGCCGGCCTTGTTGTAATCAATAAAGATGAAATCATCACCATCATCTACGGCCTCAAATATGGCTGCACCACAGTTTAAATTTTCAAAAATCTCCTGGAAAAGACATTTGTTTCTGCCTGAACGCTCCTCAAAACATTTGTGCTTCGCAGGATTGCCATGTTCGCTCAAAGCGGATTTGTCAGGATTGCCATGTGCATTCAAAACGGATTTGTCAGGGGAGGAAAAGGTGTCCTGGTTATGATCTTTAATATTTTTTTGCATGTTTTTACCTTGGATTCTCCATGATCCCCAATTGCCGGTACAAGATACTTACACCCACAAAAATTTTTTTTATGCTCAAGAGTGGTAATTTCTCACTCTTGCATCTATAGATTGTGGCATTGTCTTGTTAAAAATACCATTTGTGGCACTCATTCGGAGAACTTATCACTGATGAGTTATATGAAATTCCATGTTTTTTTAAAACTCTTGAGGACTTTCATGCTTGGTTGAGCCCGCCAGGGCATGGCCGTTATACCGATTTGATTTTTGAATAACCTGGAATAAGGGTTTTTGTGGTGACGACACCATTTAGCTGCCGCATCTTCTCATGGACAAAATTTGATATTATCTCTGCATCCGAGCTGAGAAGATCCCTTGTGAGGCCTACTTTGACCAGGAGATCCATATCTCCATGGACTGCATGAACCTCAAGCACCTCATCCAGTTCAAACAGCTTGTCCATGATCTTATGCTCCTGTTTGCCCTTAACGCTCATCAGTACAAAGGCCACGATACCCCGTTTCATTTCAGGGTAGTCAAACTCATTGAGAGTTGTTATCTGGTGCCTGAACTCCTCCATGGTTCTGGGAATGAGTTTGCCCAACCCAATTCCGTACCTTGCGGTTCTTTGCCGCTTCCAGTGTCCCACCGAGATATAAACATACAGATCGGCAATGGTGCGGTCGGGAAATGTCTCCACAATGTTGCCCCGTTGAATGATTGAACAAAATGGCAGGTATATGGTTCTGTACCAATCCCTTGCTGCGGCCGGAAAGGTTATCTCAGGAGTCTCCTTTTTCAATGTTACATAGTGTTCCTGGATCTGGGAAATAAGATGGGAATACTGCCCAACCTCGGTAAGGGATATGGTCCTTGGCAGACCGGTTCTGTCACAGAATGCCATTTTTTCCCGATAGAGAACATTGTCAAGGGTTTCACTTGAGGGAACAAACTCTATTATGGTGGCCAGTATCTCGTCATGCTTGAGTTTTTTTGCAGCGGCAACCCTGTGGTTCCCGTCCAGCACATAGTACTCATCCTTTATCTGATATAGTTTGACCGGCGGCAGGGGCTGGCCCTTTCGCATGGCATCCATGATTGAAGCGAAGCGTTCCGATGGGATGTTATGCCTGAACTGAAACCGATCGTCAAAATCCTGATATCGTCCCACACTTCCAATTATTTGTTTCAGGGGCACCGTTTGAACCCCTCTGTCCCTGCTGTCAAAGGCTCCCTCTTTTTTCTGGGTGTTCTCGAAATCGTTCATATCCAAAGGCATCTTTTTTGAATCCATGGAGAGAGGATCCCCTTTCCGTCCGGAATATTTGATCTCCCTGGATACCATGTCGCTCCTTGGCATATCTCCTTCACTGCCAGGGGAATCCGGTTCTGGGGCTCTGCCGAGGAAGAGTTCACGAAATCTTGTCATCATTGATTTCGAGGATATGGTATCCATATGTATTTATAACCTCTGTTTTTTCGACTAAAGTTATCCGTTCCCGGGGATGGTCAAAGGTACGGTGTATATGACCATGAATCAGGTATCGGGGTTTCTTTCTGCTTATAAATCGACAGAATGAGTCAAACCCCCTGTGACAGCGGTCTTCTGCATCATGTACATGGCGGGGCGGAGCATGAGTAATAAGAATATCAATGCAACGGTGCCACCACAGGGAGGGGATCATTCTCCTTATTGTTTTTCTCATCTCGGCTTCGGTGTACTGGTTGATGCCGCCGTTATACCATCGGGAGCCCCCAAGTCCCATTATATTGAGCCCTTTAAATTTTACTATCCTTCCGTGGATGTCCAAGCAGCCCATGGGAGGGCTGGAGTCATATCGCAGGTCATGGTTTCCTTTCACGTAATACAGGGGAGCATTCATGGCATGGAGGAGAAATGCCAGATATTCCGGAGGCAAATCTCCGCAGCCGAGAACCAAATCTATATCATGAAATCTATTGATGTCAAATTCTCTGTAAAGTTCAGGAATCACGACATCGGATACTGTAAGTATTTTCATAAACAACCGATAGTGAGTTAAATCCGTTGCTGCAATCATGCCATCATATAGTTTTCCAGATAATGAAATTGTCAACCATACTGTAGGGGCAGTCCCTTGCGGCTGCCCTTAAGAATGGATTTGCTGAAATATTATTCTGGAAGTCTATAGAGGAACTCCCGAACAACCTTTGGAGGGGGCCTCCCATAGAGATGCCAGCTCCTGGGCTTCACTTATGCAGTACATGAGATGGCGGGGTGACGATGCATCCCCAATGTAATGGAACGTTGCATTGGTAATGGATTCTAATCGGCAGACTTCCCTTATGGGTACATGTTTTTCAGAAATCACAACCATGCCGCATCCGTCAATCTCCCTTGTTCCCGTCTCTCCCTTGATCCTGAAACGTACTCCCTGATTCGTAAAACAGCTTATGGAAACATTCTTGAACAGGGTCACACCCTTTTTTTTAAGGCTCTCCCTCAGATAGTACCTGTCATTGGCAGACATCTCTTCGGCAAAGCTTTTTTTGCGGTTCAGCACCACAACCCTGCCTCCTTCCGGCACAATTTTTTCTGCAATGAAATCCGCCGTGATGAGACCTGTCATGCCGCCGCCGAGAACAATGACGCAACCCCTGTTCTTCAAAGTCTCCCCATCACCCTCCAGCACATCCACATTGGTCACAACATCCATGGCACCCTGAAACAGGCCCTTTATCATGGGCATATCCGGCATGGAACCGGTGGCCACAACAACATGGTCAGGGTTCAGGGATGAAATGATATCTTCATCAAACTCCCTGGCGTAAAAAACCTTGACCCCAAGGCGAATCAGCTCTTTTTGAAAAAACTCCAGTATGTCATTAAGCTCGGACCGCCCTGGTGATCGGGATGCAAGGGCCAGGAGACCTCCCGGGCCCTCCCTTTTCTCCACCACCGTGACATTATGGCCGGCCATGGCCAAAATACGTGCCGAAGCCATACCTGCCGGGCCCGCCCCGATCACAATGATGTTCAATTTATTCCCCGGGAGATTTTTTTGGGTATATCCATGGACTCCGAGAATGTATTCCCGTCCCACATCCGGATTTACCACGCAGGAGCCTGGCTCTTTGGCAAGTACGGCATGGATGCAACCCAGGCAGCATCCCACACAGGGGCGAATTTCCGATTCCCTTCCTTCCGCGGCCTTGCGGGGAAGCATGGGATCGGCCAGCAGGGCCCTGCCCATGGACACCATATCCGCTTTTTTATCTGCAAGTATCTTTTCCGCAAGTTCAGGGGTTTTGATCCTTCCCACGGCAATGACCGGAGTTGCCGGAACAGTCTCCTTCACAGCCTGGGCAAGATGGACAAAACAGCCGTGGGGGGTGTACATGGAGGGGATGGTCAGTTCGCTGGAGCCGTAAACTCCTCCGGAGACATGGATATATGCGGCACCGGCCTTTTCGAGAAGGGGAGCAAGTGCCAGGGCATCATCCAGGTTCCATCCGTTTTCGATGTAATCCCTTCCGTTGATACGTATCCCCAGGGGGAAATCATCACCTGCCCGGGCCCGGACAGCATCCATGATTTCGAAGAGAAACCTGGTTCTGTTCTCAAAGGAGCCTCCATATCTATCATCTCTCACATTGGAGTTGGGGGACATGAACTGATTTATGAGATATCCATGGGCCGCGTGTATCTCCACAAAATCAAATCCCGCTTCCCGGCACCGCTTAGATGCCTGGCCAAAGCACTCTGTTAGTTCGTGTATCTCATCAATTTCAAGGGCCCTGACTTCACCTTTGACCACCGCCGGGGCAGGTATTGCCGAAGGTGCCACCTTGCGGGGCAGATAGGACTGTCTGCCTCCATGCATGAGCTGGACACCGAATTTGACATCCCCGGCATGGGACTTGACCTCGGACACCATTTTTCTTAACCGGGGGATGCATGTATCTTCATACATCACGGGGAGATCAGGAAGCTCCTGGCCCCCGGGATGGACACTGCCTCCGCCGATAAGCATCATGCCTGCACCGCCCCTGGCCCTTTGGGCAAAATAGCATGTCAACTGTTCTGTGACATGACAATTTTCATCGACACCGAAATTGATGCTCATGGCAGGCATCATAATGCGGTTTTTCACCATCATATTTCCAATCCGCATGGGAGTGAAGAGATGGGGATAGCCTGGAGAATCGTATTTCTGTTCCATTGGTAATTCCTAATCCGATTTTTTCACATCCTTTTTTTTCACATCCTTATATGTATGCACCCTGTTTCTTCCATTCTCCTTGGCACTGTACAGGGCCTGGTCAGCCTGATTAACAAGTTCCCTGAATTGGGAACTGTTGTCGGGAAAGGTGCATGCAACACCGATACTCACTGTGACATGGCCGGCAACCTTGGAATAGGCATGGGGATATTCAAGATTTTCGATATTTGTCTGCATCCTTCCGGCCACCTCCCTTGCCCCCCTGATGGAGGAGTTTGGCAGAACCGCAACAAACTCTTCTCCTCCGTAACGGGCCACGAAATCCCCGGGCCTTAAAAGGGCGTCATTCAATGCTCCGGCCACCTTTTTCAGGCAGATGTCCCCCTCCTGGTGACCGTAGAAATCGTTAAAGGGCTTGAAATAGTCTATATCTATCATGACGATGGAGATGGGGCTTTTTTCCCTTGCCATGCGGCGCCACTCCTGGAGCATCACCTGGTCAAAATATCTCCGGTTGGAAATGCCTGTGAGGGGATCAAGGTATGAAAGGCGTTCCAGCTCCTTGTTTTTACGCTCCAAATCCTTTAGAAGCTGCTGCTTTTCCCTCTCAAGCATATGATGATCCCAGGTCTGGCGAATGGAGGGGATGAAGGTGTCCTCAATGTTCTCATCCTTAAGAAGGTAGGCACTGGCCCCGCTGTAGATGGTCTGTACTGCAACTTTTATATCTCTGTTGCTGGTAAGAATTATAATGGGTACATTCTCCCCCCTGTCCCGGAGATTTCTTATTAAATCAAGTCCGCTAACTTCGGGCATGTTCATGTCCGACACAATCATATCAATGCCGCTCTCTTCATAATATATATTGAGGGCATCCCTCCCGTTTTCAGCTATCATTACATGGTAGCCCTCTGTGGAGAGGATTACCTCAAGCATGGATCTGGCAAAGGGATCATCCTCCACAAGCAGTACTTTAAGATTTTTTTTACTCATATTGCAGCCTATTTATCAGTTAATCAGCCTTCAGTAATAAGCGATTAAAGGGGTAGCCAATTTTTTGTCCAGGTTGCGGCCGTGGTAATCAGTAATCAGCCTCCAGGTCTCGGTAATCAGGGTCATGCCGTCAAACTCTCAATGGTCTCCATGAGACTGTTTTTATCAAAATCCCCTTTTATGATATAGGCATCGGCACCCGAGTCAAGGCCCTGTATCATATCTTCCCTCCGTTCCCTTGAAGTGACAAGTATGATGGGGGTTGTGCTGTAATCATGCATCTCCCTGAGATTTTGGGTCAAGGTAAAGCCGTCCATGCGGGGCATGTCAACATCTGTTATTACAAGATCGTATTGAAATTTACCACATTTTTCAAGGGCATCTGCTCCATCCACCGCGAGGGTGACCTGGTAACCGTATGATTCCAGGATATTTTTCTCTATCTCCCGGGTGCTGACCGAGTCATCCACCACAAGAAAATGCATGGGAACACTCTCTCTTTTCGCATCCCGGGTCATTTCCCGGGAAAGATCATGTGAAGGATGGCCTTGAACTCTTTTTTTCAAATGGGTATCTTTATCGGCCATTTCAATGACCCGGGGCATATTAAGGACATTTATAAGTTCGTTGTCGCCGGTTATGATAACACCCGAGACCATTTTAAACCGTTCCATGTGGGGGGGGAGAGATTTGACGATCATCCTCTCTTCTCCTGTCATATCGTCAATCACAAAGGCCATGGGCTCATCCCGGGTTCCGGTTATTATGACCAGAAGTTCTTCTGTTTCCTTCATGGATTTATCCGGGATGTCAAGGATGCGGGAAAGATATCTCAGGGGTACAAGGGAGTCTCCCAGGCGAAGGGCCCGGCCGGCCTTGAGGATTATGATGTCGGATTTTGGAATTCGTGCAATTTTTCTTATATGGGATGCAGGTACGGCAAAGTTTTTGTGAAAAACTTTTATGATAAAGATATGTATCAGGGATATTGTTGCCGGAAGGCGTATATGAAAAGCTGTTCCCCTGTGCCGCTCCGTATCAATTTGAATCGATCCGTTCAGGGCTCCTTCCAGGTTGCCCTTTACCACATCCATTCCCACGCCTCTGCCGGATATGGAGGTGATCATCCCGGAGGTTGTAATTCCCGGAAGAAACATGAGATCAAGCCTCTGTCCACGGGAGAGTCCGGAAAGTTCGTCCCTTGTTATAAGCCCCTTGGCCAGGGCCTTTTCAGCTATTGCCCTGTCATTGATCCCCCGACCGTCATCCCTGAGGGTGATCAGTACCATGGAACCTTCATAACCGGCATTCAGGGAGATGCTTCCCTGTTCCGGCTTGCCGGCGGCCATCCGTTCCTCCCGGGATTCAATGCCGTGATCTATGCTGTTTCTGAGCATGTGTATGATGGGATCCTTGAGTTTTTCTATCATCTTCCTGTCCATCTCGGTACCTCCACCGGAGATGGTTAAATCTATACTTTTCCCTGCCTCCTTAGAGAGTTCCCGAACCCGCTGGTACAGGCCGTCAAAAATGGTGGAAAGGGGCTGCATACGAAGCTCCAGGGCACGATCCTGAAGTTCTGTCATCAGTGGGTGACATGAGGATAAAAAACTCATGATGTCATTGTTTAAGGTTTTAATCTCATGGAGTTTTGTCCAAAGCTCTTCGCCTGCAGCCACATCCATGCACTCCATGGAATCAAGGGGGCCGGCTCCGGAACCATTCACATATCCCTTTTCCGGGCTGGCTCCCGGGATATTTACAGATGCCATCCCTGGAAGGACTCCGGAAACATTCACATATCCCTTCTCTGGGCTGGCTCCTGGGACATTTACCGATGCCGTCCGTTGAAATGTGTCGGAAATATTTACAGATGCCATCCTCTGTACCCCCAGGGCAAATTTTCTATGGAGGGTATTCAGCTCTCCCATGAGATTTATCACGTTGTCCAGTCTGCTGACGTTTACACGTATGGACTCTTCCCGACCATTGAATTTTCCGGCTGGTGAAACAGGCGGAGAGGGAACTGGGGACTCTTCCGCCAGAAATACCCTTTCTCCCCGGGGTTCTTCCACCGGCACCACCCTCTCCCCCCGGGATTCTTCCACCGGTGCCACCCTCTCTCCTGGGGACTCTTCCACCGGCACTACCCTATCCCCTTCTATGCCATCAGTGTGTTCCGGCGGTATTGAGTCTGGAGCATCTTCGGACATCGCTCCTGAAACATCTCCTGAAACCTTTCCGGACATCAATCCTGACTCATTTTCGGACATTGATCCTGACTTATTTCCGGACATTGATCCTGACTCATTTCCGGGTATTGATCCTGACAGCTCTCCGGAAACCGCCTTTGTCAGACGCTCCATCAGCTCTTCCGGGGGTTCGGGTTCCGGGCTGCCTGATTCAGAAACAGCAGATAGCATTGAAGAGAGGGCATCCACTCCTTCATAAAGCAAATTCTTCAAGGAAGGTGACCAGGATATACGGCTGTTTCTCAAGGCATCAAAAAGGTCTTCCAAGGAGTGGGCAAAATCACTGATTCCTATAAATTTCATCATTCTCGATGCCCCTTTTATGGAGTGGGCAGATCGAAAAACATTGTTGAGCATCCCTTCATCCCGAGGGTTCTTCTCAAGTTCAATCAACCCAAGATTCATGCTTTTGACATGATCCCGGGCATCTTCAACAAAACGGGTTATAAATTTGGAACGATCAAAGGCCATGATGAAATTTCCACCCCTTAAAACTCAACGGCACAGGCACACTCCCTGGTGTTTGAATCCGAGGGAGGCCTGGTGCAACGGCATCTACAAAGATGAATTATCTCTTCCCGGGAGAATCCAAGGGGAAAATAGTCGAGACCACACCCGGCATCCCTCTTTTTTTCAAGCAGTTTTATAACAATGGCAGACTCTTTCATTCCGCTTTGCATATCCCCCATGCTGCTGTGAATCTCGGAAAGGTAGTAGTGGGCAAGCCAGTTGGAAGGACAAAGGTATATGGCCTGCCTGAACCTCTTCAATGCTGTCCGCCCGTCATTCATGAACCAGGCCGCCATGCCCAGGATCAAGTATGGAGCCACAACGTCGTTCTTGAGTCCGAGACTGGTCTCACACGCCTCCCTCGCTTCGGTCCACCGGCAAAGGTGCAGCAGTGCAGCTCCTTTCAATGTCCACATCCTGGCAGCCAGGGACAACATTACCGGAGAGTCCATGATAACAGATACATCCGTCATCTCCTCAAGGATTGACAAGAGAGGCACAACCTCCTGGAATCTCTTTTCCCGCACCAGGGCGAGGGCCATGTCACACTTCCCCTGGAGACGTGTGCGGTCGGAGTCCTTGAGAAGCTTGGGGTCGAGGCCATGGAGAAGCTTGGGGTCGGGGTCATGGAGAAGCTTGTGGTCGAGGCCATGGAGAAGCTTGTGGTCGGGGTCATGGAGAAGCTTGTGGTCGGAGCGGTGCCGGGGGGCCGGGGAAGTTTCCGGGGGGCAGGCGGCACAGGGCGGAACTGCCGGACCGGATGGGGCTGGGAGAGAAGATGCACTGAAACGAGCAGAATTCCTGGAGATAGCAGATTCACAGGAAAGAGCAGAATCCCTGGAGAGGGCAGATTCACAGGAAAGAGAAGAATCCCTGGAGAGGGCAGATTCACTGGAGAGAGAAGATGTGCTGGCAAGAACTGGAACCCTGGTGAGATGGGAAGCCCGGCTCTGATGTCGGGTACTTTCCGGGAAGGTTTCGGTTGTTTTTTTCCTGAATAGAAAAAGTCCGTCCATCTCGGTAAGCTCCAGGGATGGTGTCTCATGGGAGAGGGTTTCCGCTGACCCCACAACCATGAAGCCTCCTTCGTGGAGACGATCACCCAGGGATGTGAGAACCCTGCTTCTTGTTTTATCATCAAAATAGATGGAGACATTGCGGTAGAAGATAAGGTCCGTCTTCCCAAGAGATGCCACATCGTTATCATCCACGAGATTGAGGTGCCGATAATTTACGGCATTTAAAATAAAAGGCCTGACAAGATATTTTCCAGGACCCGCCGGTGTGAAATATCGCTGTTTAAGTTTTTCATCCAGATTTCTCAGGGAACGGAGGCCATAAAGACCTGCCTTTGCCCTCTCCAGGGCACTGCGGTCAATGTCTGCTCCCACTATTTTTATCCTGGAAAGCACCTCTGTTCCATATTTTTCTGCAATGGCCATGGCCATGGAGCAGGGCTCCTCTCCTGTGGAGCATCCGGCACTCAGCATTGACAATCCATATCCTGAACCCCTTATTGTTAAAATCTCCGGTATGAGAAGGTTGCACATGATATCGAGATAACGGGATTCACGAAAAAAAGAGGTTTCGTTTATCGTCAGAAGATTCACAAGCCTTGCAAAGTGATCGGGATCTGCCTTGATGTGGGCAAGGTAGGCATCCCTCTCCTGTCTATCACAGCCAAAGTTTATGCATATATCCCTGCCTGGAGCCGGCCGTTTAAAAAAATCAGCCATTTCACGAAGGAGAATACTCCTTAAAACAGCCGAGCGTTGACAGTCAAAACTTATGCCTGTTCTCTCTTCTATGAATTTTTCAATGGCCCTTAGGTTCATGTTTGATTTCCCGCTCCCGACAAGGGTTCTTAAAGCTTGAAGTTCTTGATATGCTTTTTCAACTGTTCTGTCAGGCTGTTGAGAGCCGCCCCGGTTTCACTGATCTTTTTGATGGCTCCCGATGTTTGCCAGCCCCCCTCGTCAATCTCCTTGAGGGCCTGGAGAACCTGCTCTCCTGCGGACTGCTGCTGCTGGGTGGAGAGGGTTATCTGACGGGCGGCATCCCTGGTTTTCTGGGACGTTGTAACTATGGCATCCAGGGTCTCCCTTGTGTGGCCGGAAAAAGCTTTTCCCTCGGTAATGCAGTTGGTACTCTTTTCCGACGCGAGTATCATACGCTGGACAGCATCCTGTATCTCGGTGATTTTTTTTTCGGTTTCCCTGGTGGATGACTCTACACTTTCGGCAAGGCGGCGGATTTCAGCGGCAACCACACCGAACCGCCTGCCGGCATCACCGGCACTGGATGCCTCAAGGGCAGCATTGAAAGCTATCAACTTGGTCTGATCTGCTATTGTATTTATAATTTCAAGTATCTTGGTAACTTCCCGGGTCTTGCTGCCCAGCTCATGGATGCCGGCCACCGTCCTCTGGTTGTCTTCGTTGATCTCCTCCATTTTACTGTTGATAAGACCCACTGAATCGGCACCTTTTTTTGCATTGTTGAGGGCCTCCTCGGCAATGGCAAGGACCGTGTCGCAGTGCTTGGCGATCTGCTGGGAAGATGCCGAGAATTCAGCCATTGTGGAGGTTATCTCGGTAACGGAAGCCGACTGTTCCGAGATATTGGCCGCCTCATGTTCCAGTGTCTCTGATATATCCGTGGTATTTGAAGTGAGCTGATTCACCACATCCACAAGATTCTGGATCATGGACCTGACATGGATCATCATGTTGTTGAATGCCTTGGCAAGCCGTCCCATCTCATCCCGGGAATCTATGGGTATGAAACTGTTAAGTTCAATCCCTCCGGTGGCAAGATGATCGGCAAAACGGATCATCTCATCCACAGGTCTCAAAACTGTTTTTGTAAGCACCCAGGAGCTTACTATGCCTGCCACACAGAGAATCATGACAAGGAGGACAACCTGAAAAATTATAATGGTGCGGCTGGAGCGATGCTCCTCCTCCATGTCCATTGCCAGGGCCATGACGGCGATCTGCCTGCCCGAGTAATCAAGGACGGGAAAAGCGGCTTCCACGATACCTCTGTTGTAGCTTATTTCAAGCTCACGGCATCCCTGGTCTATCAGGGATGTATCTGCATCGGCTATGGTGAAATCCGTTATATCCACCCCTCTGCCCTGGTGGGACATAACCTGAATATAGTTCTCCCCTGCTGCTTTATAAGTACTTTCATCCTGGAATCTGTGGGCTATGGGCAGAAGGGTTCTGTTCATGAAGAGAGCCAGGGCATAGTTATCCGACGGGAAGAGTCTATTTACCACATCTTCAAAATCCAAAAGAAACTCTAAGGAACCAATTATTACATTGGAATATCCCCCGGAAGGTGCTGTGGCCAGGGCCCCGGAGGATACGGAGACACCAGGGGAACCCCCCGAAGGAATATCAGAGGAAGTCCCAGAAGGAGTATCCGAGGAGAACCCGGAAGGGACATCCGAGGAGAAGCCCGAGGGGGTATCCGAAGAGACGGCGGAAGGGGTATCCGAGGAGACGGCGGAAGGGATGTCAGGGGATAAGGCCGGCATTGGCACATGATCACCCCCGCCCCTCCGGACCGGAGCCATGACCGGAACAACCCCCCGGATCACAAGGCCGCCCCTTCCCACCTCAACTCCGCTGACGGTCTTTCCTGTACGGCTGACATCAAGGACGGTTTTTCTAAAAGCGGATATATCATCTGAAACATCCACCCACTCGCCGTCTCTCAATATCTGCTTCTCCCTCCAGAGCCTGAGAAAACTCCTTCCGTTGGGGAGATGGAAATGGATTTTAACGGCCCCGGGGAGGCCAAAATCGTTAAATCTCTCGGTATAAGGCTTCATGGTTGTCCGAAGCATCTCCCTTGCCTGCTGCACCACAGGATCTGTCTCATTGTCCATATTGCCGGAACCGGCAAGTTCCAGTGCCCTTATAACATCGGGATTTCCGGCAAAAAGCAGTGCTTTTTCCAGGGCCTGGCCTGCGGCGTAGTCAACATTGGCGTGGAAGGTCTCCACTGTACTCCGGATCAGCCTCTCCACACTGTCCATGTTCAGACTGTTCACCTGACGGAATGTGACAATGGATGCCATGATGCAAAGCATGACGATAATTGAAAAAACCGGAATGAAATTTTTCTGTCTTATATTCATGGAGCTGTTCCTGATTTTTGGGTTGACATCTCTTTTTTATAACCAACATGGCGGCATTACCGCCACAATCGAAGTGGGGTGTCTAAAAATCAATTTGATGCACAAATCGTGATTATGTAGAGACCCAATGCATTGCGTCTCTACCGTTCGGTTATTTTTGCGATTGGCAAAATAGATTTATAGAATAATATTTCAGCAAATTCTAAACAGTACTCTTGTATCCACAAGAAAAGTTATCCTGCCGGCGTTGAACATGACTGCCCAAAAAAGTCCGGTACGCAATCCATGCATGGAAGCATGGATAAGTTCTGGAAGAGGGTGCATCTGGTCTGAGGAAACATTTACAGGAATGTATGACGGCCTGTCAATTATAAGCTCAAGGTCTTTTCCCTGATATTGAAGGGATATAATCCTTGGAGACTCATATATCACGGATTCATGGGACAGGCCAATTGTTTCGTGAAAATAGATACGATCTGCACGACCGTAAATATCCCCGGAGTAGAGATGCGGCTCATCAAAGGAGGAGAGATGTGGCTCATCAAAGGAGGAGGGATGGGGCTCATCAAAGGAGGAGAGATGTGACTCCTCAAAGGAGGGAGATGGGTTCCAGGAGGAGGCTGTGCCCTCTCCCCATCTCCTCATGTCAATGATATGCTCCGTGTCAATACCGAATCGGTACTCCATGACCGAGAAGAGAACAATATCAAGGTTCATTTTATCATTCACTTTATCATTCACTTTATCAAGGAGTGCTTTATTGAGGGGTACTTTTTTTCCATCCTCCATGGATTTTGCCTCCATGGATTTTACCGTGGGAATGGATACATTATTTTCATGATCGGGGGTGGCCGGACTCCGACCATGAGGGTTTACGACCATGAGGGTTTAATATCCTTGATCCTTTCAATGAATCGTCCGGTCAAATTCATATCTGCAAGATGGGGGAAAACTTCACCGCTTCCATCAACGCCCCTGATTATACCGTCATACAGAAAAAATCCCAGTAGAAAAAGGGAGGCATCTTTTCTGAAACTGCCATCTTTCAAAGTCGATTTTCCATCACCACCCTTTGTCAACGATTCTCCATCGCCGGCTACCATCAACGATGGAGGCAAAGAGGAAATATTACCAATGGGCATGGCCGACGGAACCCAGCCCAAGTCACTTTCAATGCTTTTCATGAAATTTACAATGCGGGCAAGCCTCATAAGTGTTGCAGATTGCAGGCGGGTTGTACTATTGTTAATGGGAAGAGCCGATGATCTCATAAGTGAAAAATTAGCAGGTAAAAGTCCCTTTTCAAGGCACACCCCGTAATCGACGCTGCCCGGGGCCGGATAAAATATGGAAAGGCCCACAAGGGTGGGTTTTGATGCAAGATAGAGAATATCCCCAAGGGAATCCCAGGGGGACTGTCCCGGGGCCCCGGCAATGATATAGGATACAGTATCCAGGGAGCATTGGGATGCCATGCCAAGAACCCTTTCAAAGTCCGGCACCATATTTTTTCGCCTGAAACGGCCAAGCTGTACAGGTGAAACTGTTCCCAGGGAGAGATTCAAGGTTTTGAAGCCCGCCTTTTTCATGGATTTTATCATCTCCATGTCAAGGGAGGGAGGATAGAGACCATTCATGGCCCTGAGTTCAACATCCCTCCCCTGGATGAGGGATGTGATGCCGTCCATGAGTTCCAGAAACCATTTTCGGTTCAGGGTCAGATTTTCATCTTCAAAATCTATAAAACCTATATCATACTTAAAAATCTGGAGTTCCAGCTCCTTGAGAACGGATTCCACCCTGCGCTGCCTGAAGGGGCCATGGCAGGATGATGACCCCACCGAGCAGTAGGTACAGGGCATGGGGCATCCCCTCCCGGCAACCACAACGGTGCTGCCCCTTTTTTTACGCCTGTAAAATCTGTGATTATAAAGCGATGTATCAGGCAGGGGAATGGCATCAAGGTCATCAATCCAGGCCGGCTGTGATATATGAAGACCCAGGTCTCCATTTTTTCTTGCAACGACTCCCGGGACATCCATGACATCTTCACCAGATATCAATTTTCGGGCAAGAACAGGCATGGAGACCTCGCCGTCCCCCCGCAATAGAAAATCCACGCAGGGTGATTCCATAACGGTTTCGGGAAGAACCGTGGGATGATGCCCGCCCATCACAACAAAGCAGTCCGGCAAAAATTTCTTGACATACCGGGCACACTCTTGAGCTGTATGCCAGTAAGGGGTGAAAAGGGAAGATATTCCCACGAGAAAAGGCTTTTTATCCCGGACAATCTTTCCAACATATTCAAAACTGTAGCCATAGTGACGAAATTCATGGAAAAGGGAGAAGAGGGATATATCTGATTTGCCATAAAGAGGAACAAGGTAATCCATATCATGGGGAATCGGTATCTTTTTTGATTTGGCTACGGCAAGGCAGTCAAGTATCTCCACGGAAAAACCATGGAACCTGAGTGATGCGGCAATGGAGGCGAGGCCCCAGGGTATGGATCTCTTATGGGTAAAATAAAAATCCTCCACAGGAGGCTGAATCAGCAGAATATCTACCATTATGCCTCATAAATCATGGTTGACTACAGAGTGATAAAGCAAGAGTCCCCGGTAAACCATTATGTCTCATAAATCATGGTTGACATGATGTTACGCCAAAAAAAATAATTTTTTATACTTGAAGGCAAAAAAAAATCATGTTATAGACGATTCGTTATTTGTCAATAAAAATTATATAGATTTCCAGATAATGAACCGCTATCAATAACAATTCAACTTAGGTAGTTGGAGAAACAAGTCAATGTCGGCAATATTTACTTTTGGGGTTATGTTCGGTTTCTGGATCGTATTCTCAGGGAAGTTTGACATTTTCCACCTTGGAATGGGAGTATTGTCCAGTGCCCTCGTGACCTGGCTTTCCCATGATCTCCTTTTTGACGGCCATACCAAAAAACTGCGTGCCACACTCATTCAAATCGCCTGCTTTATCCGCTACATGGCATGGCTTTCTCGTCAAATCATTGTGGCCAACATTCATATTGCGGGCCTGGCTCTGTCCCTTCATCCTACAAAGCACCTTGATCCCCGGCTTATCCGATTTAAAACATCCCTTAAAACAGAATTTGCAAGGTTTGTTCTGGCCAACTCCATCACACTCACTCCCGGTACAGTAACCGTAAGGATAAAAGATGATGTATTTTACGTCCATGCCATCACCGCTCAGTCTGCGGGAGATCTTGCAGGCCGGACCCCGAGCGAGATGGAGCGATGGGTCGCCTGGGTTTTTGAAGGAGGAACCCTGTGAACATGGAACATTTTTTCATAGGCATGGGTGTGTCGATTCTGTTTTTAATGCTGTGCAACCTGTACCGTGTTGTAGCTGGCCCTACGGTTATTGACAGGATTCTCGGGGTCAACGTCATAGGCATCAAGACCACAGTTTTGATTATACTCCTGGGCACAATTGACCGCAGGGTGGAGATGTACATTGATATAGCCCTTGGCTATGCACTACTAAACTTCATAACCACCATCGCTGTTGCCAGATTTTACCAGAGGATTGCTCCGACTGTGAACTCTGATAAAAAAGAGTCTTTGCATTCTGCCTCCCCATCTGCCCTCATAGATGAGGGTGCCGCAGTGGCAGGTTCTGCTGGCGGAAAAGGAGAGATCAAATGATTATTGATATCTTGGTAATCACCATGATGATAACTGGCCTTGTGTTTTTTACAGGTACAACTGTGGGAATAATCCGATTTCCCGATTTTTATACCCGAGTCCATGCGGCTGGCAAGGGTGATACCCTTTCAACTGTAATGTTCCTTGGGGCCATGAGTCTTTACATACTCCGTGATTTCAGTGGAGAATCCCTGCTGACCTTCATTAAACTGATACTTATAGTTCTTTATATTTTTATTGCAAGTCCCACTGCCACCCACGCAATTATTGATGCAGGGTATGAGTTTAGGGTGCCTTACTGGACCAGGCCATCAGACAAACCATCAAATGAAGACGATGCGACTGACATAAATAAGACAATGGAGGACATTTCTATATAACCCCCATGCCCTGGCGGGCACAACGAACAATGAAAGACTTCCGGAATAATATTTCAGCAAATCCATTCTTAAGGGCAGCCACAAGGGACTGCCCCTACAGTACGATTGCCAATTTAATTATCTGGAAAACTCTTAGGATGACCTGAAAGGATAAACAAATTATGACCTGGGATGCAAATCTGCTCTGGCAGTTTGATATGTTAATTTTGTTGATGATGGTGATCTGTGCAGTTGCTGCCCTCTCCCTCAAGGGTCTGGTCAGCAGTGCTGTGGTTACGGGAGCTTACAGTTTTTTTACCTGCCTGATGTGGACACACATGATGGCAGTGGATGTGGCATTTACGGAGGCTGCTGTCGGGGCGGCCGTTAGTACGGTAATTATTGTGGCAACTGCCCAGTATATCAACCCCTGGAGTAAAGATTGAAACCGTTCGCACGAATCATACTGTTTTTGTGTGCGGTGATGATGCTCACTGCTACTGTTGATCTGCCAGACTGGGCAGACCCTGGCTCCCCTGCCAGCACACATCTGTCGCCTGGCTTTATTGAGCAGGGATACCATGAAACCGCTACACCTAATGTAGTGACTGCCGTACTGGCGGATTATCGAAGCTATGATACCCTGTTCGAGTCCGTTGTGGTTTTTGCCGCCTCCCTGGTGGTCATGCTGGTGCTGCGCCGAACATCTACAGGTACTTCCCGAATCAAGCATTTCAGACCCAAACGGGAGGGCAGAGACACCATACTAAGAGGTGCTGCCCAGTCAATCATTCCTGTAATGCAGATTTTTGCGCTGTATGTGCTGTTTCATGGTCATTACAGCCCAGGAGGCGGGTTTCAGGGCGGTGTTATTTTTGGTGCTAGCTTTATTCTGCTCTCTTTGTGCTACAGCCTTAAGTTTGCAATGCAGCGGTTTAAGGAAAAAATGGTACTCATCTGCTGTGCCTGCGGGGCACTGCTATATGCCGGAATTGGGGCTGTCTGTCTTGCTATGGGATGGAATTTTTTGGGCTATGCCGGCCTTGCCGGTCTGCTTGGTGTCACAGATGTGATGGCCAGATCCCATGGAATTCTGGCCGTGGAGGCGGGTGTGGGCATCACTGTAATGGCTGTCATGGTATCTTTGTATTATGATCTTGCTTCTGGCGGAGATATGGAGGAAGGACTGTAACGACATGGATGAATTTTTTTTCTTCATTGTTGCCAAATACAACTACTGGGCATCTCTGATCCTTCTCTTTATAGGTCTTTACGGCATGATCGCTAAGAATAACCTGATGAAAAAAATAATTGGAATGGTTATCTTCCAGACTGCCATTCTTATTTTTTTTGTATCCATAGGTGTTAAATGGGGGGCATCGGTTCCCATCATTCGTTTTTTTCCTGACAAACAGCCCCTGCTGGATGCTACAGCCTATGCTAATCCGCTGCCCCATGTCCTGATTCTCACCGCCATTGTGGTGGGGGTGGCCGTACTCGGTGTGGCTCTTGCGATTTTGCAAAATATCCAGAGGATACACGGCACCATTGAAGAGGATGAAATTCTGGAGGATATGCGGAAATGATGGATCAGACACCAGTCTTCATTATAGCTATACCCCTCTTTGCATCACTACTGCTGACCCTCATCGGCCCCCTTGGACCCCGGGTTGCTTATGGCCTGCTGATAGGTGCCCTCTCCCTCTCTCTTGGGGCTTCCCTGGCCACCATGGTTCGGGTGGTGCAGACGGGTCAGGCCATTCATTACTACATGGGCGACTGGCTGCCACCCATGGGGATTGAACTGGTGATAGACCATTTAAGTGCGGCTGTGCTGGTGATGATAGGAGTGTGTGCCCTGCTTTCCGGTATATACTCCATGCATACGGCAGGTCAGGACAACCATGACCGCCTCAATAACTATTACGCCCTTTTCTCTCTGCTGGTCACAGGTCTTCTCGGCATGGCCTCGGCCGGGGATGTTTTCAACCTCTACGTTCTTCTGGAAATTTCCGCACTTGCCAGTTACGGTCTGCTTGCCCGGGGCGGGGGCAAAGCATATTTTGCCACCTTCAAGTACCTTGTGATGGGCACCATAGGGGCATGTTTCTATCTTTTGGGGGTTGGATACATATATATTATGACCGGCTCACTTAACATGGCTGACCTGGCAGATATCCTCAGCAGAGAATCCCTGCAGGAGTCGGTGAGTATCCGGATCGGGTTTACTCTCATCATCCTTGGCATATGGACAAAGATGGCTCTCTTTCCCCTCCATGCCTGGCTGCCCAATGCCTACAGCCGGGCAGGCACCGCAACTGCATGCCTGATCGCCCCGCTGATGACCAAAGTGAGTGTCTATATAATGCTGAGGATGATGTTCACGGTTTTTTCAGCAGATTATATTTTCAATCAGATTGCCTGGAGCAGTCTGGTTATCTACATGGCCTCGGCAGCGGTTGTCCTGGGGATGATCACCGCATTTGCCCAAAGGGATATGAGAAAGATGCTGACCTATATCATCGTTGCCGAGATCGGATACATGACCGGCGGAGCGTGGCTGGCAAACACTGCCGGTTATACCGGAGCCGTGTATCATATTCTGGCTGACGGTCTCATGACCCTTTCCCTGTTTATGGCGGTGGGAGCCATCATATATCGTACAGGTGACACTTCAGCAAATGCCATGCAGGGAATTTTTCGACGCATGCCTATTACTGCCGCGGTTTTTCTTATCGGAGCAGCCTCAATTGTGGGTATTCCGCCTACCTGCGGATTTTTTTCCAAGTGGTATCTTCTCCAGGGGGCGGTTCAGGCAGGGGCATGGATTTTTGTTGCAGCCCTGCTGATTGCAGGGCTTATGGCTGCAATTATTTTTTTCCGCCTTCTGGAAGCGGCCTTTTTCGGAAATCTGGATGACGAAGGTTTGTCTGTGGGCCATTCTGCTCCCCATTCCGGGACAGGAGCGGTTCAAATGAGAGAAGCCCCCCTGACCATGCTGGTTCCCCTTGCTGTTGCCGGTGCTGCACTTCTGGGTCTGGGGATTTATACCAATGAAGTGGTCACCTACCTTATCCGCTGGTCAGTGCCGGCCGGCTTTTAGAAAGGAGCAGCAAGACCCCCCATGTTCCCAGTGTCCTTTTATCAGATCGCTCCAGTGATTGCACTTTGTGCGTCACTCCTGGCCGTGCCCCTGATCGCAGTAAGCGGTCGGCATCCCAACCTCAGAGAGTTCTGGACCTTTGCTGCGGCCGCTTTGAAATTTGCAATGGTGCTGTCTCTGACCGGCTGGATACTGGCCGGCAACGTTATCACTGTGGATCTGATCAACGTCCTGCCGGATATTTCCATACAGCTTCGGGTTGACAGCTTTGGAATGGTTTTTGCTTTAGTATCCTCTTTTTTGTGGATTGCCGCGGCTCTTTACACAGTAGGCTATATGCGGGGCCTTGCCGAACATGCCCAGACCCGATTTTTTGTCTGCTTTGCCCTCTCTTTATGTGCCACCATTGGAGTGGCTTTTTCCGGCAACCTCCTGACCATGTATCTGTTTTACGAGATGCTCTCCCTCTCGACATATCCCCTGGTTGCCCACCATCAGGATAGAGAAGGACGTGGTGGTGCCCGCAAATACCTGACATTTCTTCTCGGGGGATCTGTGGGGATGGTTCTTCCGGCCATGATCATTCTCTTTTCTCTCTCAGGAAACTTAGATTTTGCAGACAATATTTATGGCGGCATCATCCCCCAGGGCACCGGCAATCTTCTTGTAACAATTCTTTTTGTGGCTTTTCTTTTCGGTTTTGCCAAAAACGGGATTATGCCCATGCATGCCTGGCTCCCAGGAGCCATGGTCGCCCCGACACCGGTTTCCGCCCTGCTTCATGCCGTGGCTGTGGTCAAAGTAGGAGTATTCTGCACCGCTCGAGTAATGCTGTACATATTCGGAATTGATGTTATGGATGAGCTTAATCTCGGAGTTGCTGCTGCATATATTGTCTCGTTTACCATTGTAACGGCTTCCATAATCGCTTTGACAAAAGACAATCTCAAGGCCCGTTTGGCCTACTCAACAATCAGCCAGCTTTCCTATATAATCTTGGGAGTGGCACTTCTGACACCTTCGGCCGTCCAGGGTGGACTAATTCATATTGTCAATCATGCCTTTGCCAAGATAACCCTGTTTTTCTGTGCAGGAGCCATATATGTGGCTTCCCGTAAGAAAAATATTTCTGAAATGTCGGGGCTGGGCAGAGTTATGCCCTTCACCTTTGGGGCTTTTGCCCTGGCATCCTTGTCGATGATCGGGGCACCGCCGGTGGGGGGATTCATAACCAAATGGTACCTCCTGGTGGGAGCCCTGGATGCAGGACAGACAGCAATCATTCTCGTGCTTCTGGCATCCACAATGCTCAATGTGGCCTATTTTGGGCCGGTGACCTACAAAGCGTTTTTCGGCAAACCCAATGATAGCATATCAGAGAATCCTAAAATCAAAGAGGCCCCTCTCATAATGCTGGTGCCCATTGTGGCGGCCGCAATTATTTCAGTTCTGCTTGGAATATTTCCCCATATCATGATGCAATTTGTTAGGATGGTAACAACATGATACTCAACATAATAGAATATCTGCGTACACGTCTTGGACTGCTCATCCGAATCTCCTGGGGTGTGCTGATATTGCTTCTCATTTTTGATGCTCTGCTGCTCGACAAGACCAAGGCTCATACATGGGCGGAAAAATTGCCGGGTTTCTGGGCGTTATTTGGATTTTTATCCTGCGTGGTGATCATTTTTCTTTCCAAATGGTATGGCAAGCTGGGAATTACAAAACATGAGGAGTATTATGATTGACAACCTCTGGCTCCATCCGGGTATTATATTGATCGCAGGTGCCCTGGCCCTGCCCCTGATTCGAGGCACGGCCCGTAAAACATTTATGCTTATCGTGCCGATTCTGGCCTTTGCCGCTGTAATGCAGATGTCTCCAGGATTTTTTGGGATATTCTCCTTTCTGGACTGGGAACTGACCTTTGGACGGGTTGACAAACTGAGTCTGGTGTTTGCCTATATTATGACCTTAATGTGCATCATCGGAACTCTTTATGGACTACACGTGGACAACCCCTATGAAGTTATGGCATCCTGGCTTTATGTGGCCGGCTCCCTCGGGGTTATTTTTGCAGGGGACTTTCTTGTCCTGTTTCTTTTCTGGGAACTTATGGCCTTTTCCTCTGTTTTTCTTGTCTGGTTCCGCAGTCGTCCCGAATCTCTGGCATCCGGCTTCCGGTACCTGTTAGTGCATTCTGCCGGGGGTTTAGTCCTGCTGGCCGGATTTGTTCTCCACTATCAGGCCACCGGAGATTTAAGCTTCAACCAGTTGGATGTGGGTAATCCTACCTTGCCTATCTATCTTATTATGATAGGTTTTATTTTGAATGCCGCTGTGCCGCCGCTGCATGCCTGGCTTCCCGATGCCTATGGAGAGGCCACAGTCAGCGGGGCAGTCTTCATGTGTGCCTTCACCACTAAGACGGCTGTTTATGCCCTGGCCCGGGGCTTTGCCGGTATGGAGATACTGATTGTGCTGGGGGTGATCATGGCCCTGTACGGAGTGGTCTATGCAGTGCTGGAAAATGATGCTCGCAGGCTCCTGGCCTATCACATAATAAGCCAGGTGGGATACATGGTTGCCGGGGTCGGGATCGGTACTGAACTGGCCATCAACGGAGCTTGTGCCCATGCCTTTGCACATATCCTTTACAAGGGACTATTGTTCATGGGGGTGGGTTCTGTTCTCTATATGACCGGCAAAAGCAAGTTCACCGAACTTGGGGGGCTGTACAAAAAGATGCCACTGGCGTTTGTCTTTACCCTGATCGGAGGACTTTCCATATCCGCTTTTCCGCTTTTTTCAGGTTTTGTAAGCAAATCCATGATTGTGGCTGCCGGATTTGATACCCATCTATACTGGGCATCATTTCTCCTTACGCTTGCTTCGGCCGGAACCTTTCTGCATACTGGTCTCAAAGTGCCCTATTTTATCTGGTTCGGTAAAAATAACTGTAGTGATGAAACCTGGAACAAGGCATGTGACCCGCCTTTGCACATGAACCTGGCCATGGGAGTAGCTGCCTTTCTGTGCATCTTTATAGGAGTTTACACGCCATATCTTTATAACATGTTGCCCTACGCATCAAACTATGAACCTTACACCGCCTACCATGTAACAGAGGCTATGCAGATTCTTCTTTTCACTGCCCTGGGATTTTTCATATTTGTCCGTAAGCTGACCCCGGATCCGGTTATCAGTCTGGATATTGATTGGTTCTATCGAATGGGGGGAAGGGCATTCATGTTATCGGCAGTACGAGGTATGGACTATCTTAACGGCCGGGGGCAGGCAATTTTGGTACAAACACTTCCTGCAATTCTTAATCAATTTTTTAAATCAGGACCGGCCCGTCTCTGCCTTTTAGTAATCAGGCCGTTATGGCAGTTGACCGGTGTCAAGATCAACGGACAGGACGGGGCTGAACAGCGCTTCATGGATACTTTCAGCCAATCACTCTTTACCATTGCTTCCGCTGCTATTTTTACTGTTATTATGCTGATGGCCATGCTTTTTTTTGTCACCAGGGCGGGTGTTTGAAACATAATTACGTAAAGGGTGGAGAGTTTGAATTCCATGTTTATGGTCGGGGGTGATTGAAACATAATTACGTAAAGGGTGGAGAGTTTGAATTCCATGTTTATGGTCGGGGGTGTTTGCAACATAATTACGTAAAGGGTGAAGAGTTTGAATTCCATGTTTATGGTCGGGGGTGATTGATATGCAAACATCTCTTTTTAATAAGGCATCCTTCATATCGCCTTGAAGTCTGCACTCTAAGGGGCAGACGGATTCTCTAATTGGTAACAGATTAGAGATACGCATTACTGGTTTTAAGGGATTCCAGAACAAATTTTTGTTATTTGTTGCAAAAATCCCTTTTTAAACTTTCAAGGCTAACCGATGGCTTACATCCCCTACCCTAAAGGGATAGGGGTTTTACGCCATTCTTATAAACACAATCAATGATCCATGAGTTGATATCCCTCAGAGCGGTAACCTTTTATTTTTCGAACATGAAATGAGAGAATGCGGCTCTGGTAGTTTTCAACATATTGTTTCAATTGATGCTTGGCATGGCGAAATTTTTCACTTTGCAGTGCAGGAATCAGTCCATTTATATCAGTAACCCTTCCTTCGCACACTGTGTGCGGATCATCCCCGATCAAAACATCCCACTCACCGGCAAGGTGAATACCGATCTCTTCCATAAGCGGGTAGAACTCATGGGTGACAAAATCCTCATAACGGGTGTAATCACCCTCTTTCTGAGTTATTACATCCCACATTTGGTTAAACTTTATAGTATCCTCAGCAATGCTCATGGCGTAGCTGCCCCGTTTTTTAATGGGAATCATGATCTTGGTCTTGTAGTTTTTAATCAGGTTTAGCAACTCCGTTTTCAGTAAATGATATTTCGGATTTTTAAGGGCGGCTTCCATCTGATCCAGATCGCTGCTCACCGTCTCCATGATCACCTCGCTGTAAGAACCTACCAGCACTGACCATCCGGCAACTGTATGCAGGCCCATCCCATTGACACCTGGAATGAATTTATTGATTATAAATTTGGCATATTCGTCATGTGAAGTTGGGATAATCGTCCAGTAATGCATCAATTTTACGGTCATCACGCCTCCTTGCAGGGTTAAATAAAGTTAAAATTAGGGAGCAACTCATAAATAAACTAGCCGCTTTTAATAACTCGTGACAGTATGGTTGCCAATTTCATTATCTGGAAAACTATAGAATTCTCAGGAATTAAATACCTGTAATAACAGGTACATTGCGGGGAGGCATCCTGTGGTAGGAATACCTGGGGTAGCCCACCATCATGGCTCCGTAACTTATATGGCCATCTTCAAGGCCAAGCTCCTTTTGGAGGGGGGGCCAGAACATGGCAGCGGCATTGAAAAATCCGCACCAGCATCCCCCCAGTCCAAAGGATGGAAAAGCAAGCTCCAGCCAGGTGAGGGCAATGGTACATGCCGGCGGTGCCATAGGGTTGTCTTTCCGGCCATGGGCAAGGATCAGATGGGGGGCATCCCTGGTTATGATGTCCATGCCTGCTTCATGGCCTTTGACCACCATATCAAGTTCCAGAAGTGCCGCTGCCTGGGGCTGTTCTTTTATCATCCACCTCATCCAGTCAACCACATGGCCGCACAATTTTGTCAGCTCATCCCTGTCATGGATAACATGCCACTTTACAGGCTGGGTATTGTGGCCGGAAGGTGCGTGGCTTGCAAGGGAGATAACTTTGGATAGAAGCTCCTTTTCAACGGGCTTTTTTTTGTAGGCTCTTATGGAACGCCGGCTTCTCAAAAACTGCTCTGTCTGTTCGGGAGTGATGGCGAGTTCCGGTTCTATTCCAGGACACTCCTCGGGTGCCAAATTCTTGTGGGTCAAGGCCCCGGTGGGGCAGACAGCCACGCAATGGCCGCAGTTTATGCAAAAACCCTCCATGCCATCAACTGCCCGGGGAAAGTCCCCCTGAAAGTGAATTATTTTCACGGGACACTCTGCCGCACAAGCAGCATCTTTAATACATTTTTCCATATCAATGGATATAAGAGCCATAAACTTTACACTCCTTGGTTTATAATTCTTTGGCAAGAGAACCCCCGAAGTCTTTAGTTTTGGGGATGAATTGCCTTTTAAGTTTAAATGGGTTGTTGACTAACGGATGCCAAAAACATTGTCAGGCAGCCACAAAACTATCTGGGGAAATAGCAGAATCAATATGACAACAAAAAGCTGTATGCACAAAAACGGGAAAATGGAACGGTATATATCCCCCATGCTCACCTCGGGAGGGGCCACCCCCTTTAAGTAGAAAAGGGTGAAGCCAAAGGGCGGAGTAAGGTAATCCATCTGAACCTGGGTCATGAAAAGAACGCCGAACCATACCGGATCGTAGCCCAACTGGACAATAATGGGTAAAAAGACCGGTACGGTTATCATGATCTGGGTTATCTCATCCAGAAAAAAACCCAGGACAATCAGGGTCACAAGTATAATTCCAAAAATATAAGCGGGATTTTCAATGCCAAGCATCATATCGCTTATTATACCCTGACCGCCGGTGCGGAAAAAGACGCTGGTGAAACAGGTCGCACCAAAGAGAATCCACATTATCATGCCGTTGATCATCATGGTGCGGTAACAGGCATCTTTTATCATCTCCCAGTTAAATCGGCGGTTGATGACGGCACTTAAAAGGGCTCCCCCGGCTCCCACGGCAGCAGCTTCGGTGGGGGATGCAATACCCTTGAAGATTGATCCGAGAACGGCAATGATTATCAGCATGGGAAGCACAAGACTCTTGGCAAGAAGAAGCTTATCCTTCAAGGGGATGCGTTTTTCAACCGCAAGGGCCGGGGCAAGGTGGGGCTGATAATAGCTTCGTATCCCAATATAGAGTATGTAACACAAAACCAGCAGAAGACCAGGAACAATGGCTCCGGCAAATAGTCTGCCGATGGAGACCCTGGCAATCATGGCATAGATAATGAGGGATATACTGGGAGGGATGAGAAGTCCCAGGGCTCCGCCTGCGAGAATGGGGCCGATGGCGATACTTTTATTGTATTTCTGTTTGAGCATTATGGGAAGGGCTATAATGCCCATGGTTACGACTCCGGTGGTACTCACTCCGGACATGGCCGCAATCACGGCACATATAAATACCGTGCCCATGGCCAGGCCGCCTCTCAGGGAGCCCAGCAACTGGTGCATGAAGTTGTAGAGATCCTGGGTCACCCCTGATTTTTCAAGGACACATGCCATAAATATAAAAAGGGGCATGGCAATGAGGATCATGCTGGACATCATGCCGAAAATATTTGTGGCAACAAACGGAAGGGACTGGAATCCAATGAATACCCAGGCAGCAACAATCGAGGTTCCGGCCAGGGTAAATGCCATGGGAAAGCCGGAAATAAGTCCTATTC
>JADGBO010000119.1:4049-10029 GCA_015231465.1 Desulfamplus sp. | reverse complement strand
CCGGAGGTAGCTTCTGAAGCCAAAACTCCCGGGGCCAGGGCTCCTGAAGCCGGAACTTCTGAATCCTGGAGTCCGGAATCCGGGGCTTCTGAATCCTTGCCCCTGGAATCCATGAGTTGTGAATCCTGGGTTCCCGAATCTAAGGCTCCGGAATCCGGAACTTGTGAAGTGCCAGTCTCCCCTTCCGGCAGAACGTCACCAACTCCGGCAACGAGAATCCTTGGGACGGAAAGAGTGCAGAGAGCATCATTGGCATCCGTGTGGAACACGATGGTCTCCCCGGCTTTACCTTTAAAGTCTCCACAATCCATTACACTCTTCACCCTTGCTTCAGTAAAGGGATCCATTCCCCGGGGCTTCTGCTTTTCCGCCATGAAATATACCAGCAGGTCTCCATTAAACTTCTCTCTATCCTGCTCACTTATCATTATTTTCGTAGTCTTCATCTCTTCTCCTGTTCTATTTGAAAGCCATCAGCACCCGGCATTCATTCAGTCAGTCAGTCAGTCAGTCAGCGGTTTACCAAAACTTCCAGAAAGGTTTTTTCTCATCTTTATCCATTTCAATGTCAATGAGAAGAGAATCCTGGATTTTTATCTCTTCATCCTGTTCCTGCTCCTTTGGTGATGACTTTGCTCCCTCTCCATCTCTCCAGATTTTCCAGAAGGGTATTTTTGCTTTTCTGTCATGAATCCCCATTTCATGAATCAATCTTTCAGGGCTGTCATGGAGGGATATTTTGGGTTTCTGCCGGTCTTCCTGCTGTAAAAGTGCCAGGGCAGAGGTGCTGCGTTGGAAAACAGCCATATTTATCTGTGCCGCTATGATTTCTACACCGGATATGAGTCTTTCCAGGGTATCTCCCTGGAAAAAAAATCTCCGGGATGTCTCCCCCACAGAATCAAAAACAGAGGCATCAAGACTGAAAGCTCCTGCAAACTCTGTGAGACTTCCCTGGATAACATAATGGGCTTTGGTCAATGATGCAATTTCCTGAACCGTTCCCTGGCCGCCCATATTTTCCATAACAGCGTCCATCTCCATGGAAGATGCCACAACAATACGATTTTTCCATGCAATTCGGGATGAAAGCATTCTGCAGATACCATCCCTTGCATATCCAATATCGTTTCCTGAGTTGATCTTGAAGGGAACAATGGCTACTTTTTGAATCTCTTCCATGCCGGCCTGGGAAGCCCAAAGGCTGTTGTCCATGTATGGGAAACAAAAGAGTGACGGGACAGTAAATATAAAAAGTGTATATAATAGATACCCCAGGCCTGTTGTGGAGAGTCTATGGTTGATTTTGGAAAAAAGAGGATTTTTCAATTTTAACTCCCTTTGGAAGCACCTGATTTGTGCCGCTGTCTGAATCACGGATTGAACGGATTAACGGATTGAAAAAACCCGTGTAATCCGAGGCAGTCCGTGCTTCAGACAAATTAAAAAAAATGTAAAGTACTTTTGGGATGATATGAAGGATGCCAGGAATCCTAAAGTTTCTCTTTAAGAAGCTGGGTAACGATCTTCGGGTCTGCCTTACCCTTTGTCTTTTTCATGATCTGGCCCATGAAAAAACTGAACAACTTTGTCTTTCCTCCCCGATAGGCCTCCAGTTCCCGGGGATTGGAACTTATGACATCATCTACAATGCTCCCGAGTTCGGACTGGTCAGAGAGCTGTTCCAGTCCCATCTCCCGGACCAGCTCCGAGGGAGACTTAGGTGAATCAGTCAATTTTTCCAACACTGACTTTGCACCGTTGGCATTGATTGTCCCCTTTTCCAGAAGGGAAAGGAGCTGTGAAAGGGCCTGGGAAGGAACAGGAAGGGTCTCAATGGTATTGCCTTCGGATTTCACAAGGCCCAGGACAGGCCCCATGATCCAGTTGGCTGCAAGTTTTTTATCCTCCAGGCCCTTTGCTGTCTCCTCAAAATAATCGGCAAGCTCCCTTGATGAGGTCAGCACCCCGGCATCGTAGGGGGAGAGGGAGTAGTGGGCCATAAAACGATCTTTTTTCGCATCCGGGAGTTCCGTCATATCGGCCTTGACCTGGTCTATCCAGTTGCTATCCACAATAAGGGGCACAAGATCAGGGTCGGGAAAATATCTGTAATCATGGGCATCTTCCTTGCCCCTCATGGATTTTGTGATGTTTTTCACAGTATCCCACAGACGGGTCTCCTGTACAATCTCCCTGCCCTCGTCCAGGATATATGTCTGCCGCTGGATCTCGTACTGGATGGCCTTTTCCACATGCTTGAAAGAGTTGAGGTTTTTCAGCTCTGTCCTGGTACCGAATTTTTCCGTACCCACCGGACGAAGGGATATGTTGGCATCACATCGAAAACTTCCCTCCTCCATATTCCCGTCACAGACATCAATATAGCGGAGAATAGTGTGGAGTTTTCTAAGATAGGCCCCGGCCTGGGCTGCCGAACGGATATCCGGCTCACTGACTATCTCCACCAGGGGAACACCGGTGCGGTTGAGATCCACAAAACTTTTTGATCTCCCGGAATCATGGATAAGTTTGCCCGCATCCTCTTCCATATGTATTCTCGTGATGCCGATTATCTTCTCAACGCCGTCAGAGTCAATAACGGAGAGATGGCCATGTTCGGCAATGGGATGGGCATATTGGGATATCTGGTATCCCTTGGGCAGATCCGGATAGAAGTAGTTTTTCCGGTCAAACCTGCTCTCCTTTGCAATGGTGCAGTTGGTGGCAAGGGCAGCCTTTATGGCAAAGGTGACGGCTTTGCGGTTGAGTACTGGAAGAACCCCGGGCATTCCGGTACACACCGGACATGTATTGGCATTGGGTTCCCCTCCGAAACGGGTGGAGCATCCGCAGAATATTTTTGTGTCTGTTTTAAGCTGGGCGTGAACTTCAAGTCCTATTACAGGTTCATACTGCATGGTATCGTTTCCTGATCGGTTTTTGATTTTTCATACACCATTGTTTGTTCAGTGGCTTGTCTCTATTTAATCATTCTCTTATATTCATCATGGGTACCTATCCATACCCATATAAAATCTCCCTCATCTTTGAAAGCTAATGCTCGATAATCCAAACTAGCTCTTGCAGACCAAAATTTCCCAACATTTTTAAAATGTAATGATGGATGTTTCGGGTTATCTTTTAACAATTTGAAATTTTCTTTAGCTTGTTTCTGTATATATGTCGGTAATCTTTCAAAGCAATTCCAAAAACGAGTTGTTGTTTTATGCATTTATATTTCTTTCAGATTGCCTTTTTGCTTTTCAGAAAGTGCTTCCTCAATCAAAAAATCCAATTTTCCAGACTGAGAATCTTCAATAATTTCTTTATCCCATACCCCCCAATCTTTCTTTGTAAACCACTCTCTTAACTGAGTATATTCTTTTTGAGGAAGCAATTCGATGGCTGATTCTATTTCTCGCAAACTCAACATAACTGTTCCTTTCTTCTTACGCATTCTTACCTGTTCGATATGAACGATAAGAAATTCCTCCTTCGTAGAGTGTGCCCCAATTAACTGCTTAGGTCTCATTTCCTCTCCACAGGCTTAAAATTCCGTCGAACCGAGGATATGAAGGATGCCTTAAATTAATTGTTTTTAATGCATTTTCCTGGGAAACCCTCCCGAGAATCCCTATTCAGACAGTATTTACAAGGCTTACGGTATTATAAAGGTTGCTTTTGAGTATATCTCCGATGATTTGATTTATCAATATTATTTTTTGTGCTATAGTCCGAAGCATTTTGATTGAATGCCAATGGACATATTAAAAATTTTGGAGTCCAGTAAATGGAATTTTTTCTTTGTGTTGTAGGAATGGTGATGATTGTGGAGGGTCTTCCCTATTTTGTTTTTCCGGAAAAGATGAAAGAGATGGTGAACATGATGACCCGGATGCCGGATGGCTCATTGAGATTTTTTGGAGCCATGCTTATGTTCCTGGGTCTATGTATTGTTTATTTTGGAAAAAAAATGGTGTAAAAAATGGTGTTAAAAAGTGTACTCACTCTCTGATTACGAATATGATCTCCCCCAGGCACTCATTGCCCAGCATCCCATGAAGACAAGGGATGAATCCCGTCTTATGGTTGTGAAAAAAAATAGTACAGCCATATCCCACCTCCTGTTTCGTGAAATAGAGTCTCTTTTAAGACCCGGTGATCTCCTCGTCATAAACAACACCCGGGTGGTTCGTGCAAGGCTCAGGGGTTTCAAGGCCTCCGGAGGCAGGGTTGAAGTCCTGATTGCAGACTATGCCGGCGGCATTGCCATGGAGAGGGAGACCGGTTTTTTCCAGTGTGACTGCATGATCCGGGCATCAAGGGGGCCCAGACCCGGCACTGTTCTGTTTCTTGGAAAGGAGAGCGAGGGGTGCAATCCAGGAAACGCTGGAAAAGAGACCGAGGGGTGCAGTCCAGGAAATTCTGTCAAGGCTGTGGTTGAAAGGGTTTCCGGAACACTGTTCAATCTCAGGTTCCATTATGAAGGTGATTTCTCTTCCTGGCTTGAAGAAAACGGGGAAATTCCCCTTCCCCCCTACATCACAGGCACTACCCCGGGATCAAAAATTTCCCTTGAACGCAAGGATGAGTCAGCCTCACAGCTATTCGGGTCTGCAATAGTATCGTCAAGAGTATCGTCAAGAGCATCGGAAACTCCCTCTGGGCGGGAAGAGGATGCCGTTGACTATCAGACTGTTTATGCATCCCAGGAAGGGGCCGTGGCCGCACCCACCGCCGGTCTTCACTTTACTGAGACCCTCATGGAAAGGCTTGGCTGCCTTGGAATTAATTTTGCCGAAATAACACTCCATGTGGGATATGGCACATTCTCTCCGGTGAGGGTTGACGATATTCGCAGACATAGGATACACTCAGAATTTTTTGTCATATCCCGGGCCTGTGCAGATGCCGTCAACCTTGCAAAATCCCGGGGAAACCGGGTGGTGGCCGTGGGCACCACATCGGTGAGAACCCTTGAATATGCCGCCGGAGCCTCCGGCCATATAGAGCCCGGTCAGGGAATGTGCGATCTTTTTATCTACCCCGGGTACCCTTTCAAGGTTGTGGATGCAATGATAACGAACTTCCATCTGCCGCACTCAACACTTCTTATGCTGGTATCGGCTTTTGCCGGCAGGGATATGATCCTCCGTGCATATGAAGAGGCTGTAAAAAAGGGCTATAGATTCTTCAGTTATGGGGATGCCATGTTTCTTGCATAATTTCAGGCATCTATCATTGATAACTTTACACTTTTTCGATGTGTGGCATTAATTCCTTAATGTCAATCACCTCTAAGCACTCCGTGATCCCAGGGGCTTTATCGGTGACCATCAAAGGCAACTAAAAAAATTTCTGGAAGAGATATGCAGATATTCACCGAATTGTCCAAATGCAGCAGAACCAGTGCCCGTACCGGCATCGTCACCACGGCCCGGGGAGAGATTAAAACTCCTGTTTTCATGCCCGTGGGAACCTTGGCCACTGTAAAATCAGTCTCGGTCGAGGAGTTGAAGACCTGCGGTGCCCAGATAATCCTCGGCAATACATATCACCTTTATCTGAGACCCGGATGCCAGGTTGTTTCCCGCATGAAGGGCCTTCATCGGTTCATGAACTGGGAACTTCCCATTCTGACGGACAGCGGGGGTTTTCAGTTTTTCTCCCTGGCCGAACTTTCCCGATTCACAGATGACGGTGTTGCATTCCAATCCCATATAGACGGCTCCCGCCACTTTTTCACACCGGAAAAGGCCGTGGAGATACAGTCCGTTCTTGGTTCCGATATCATGATGTCCCTGGACTGGTGCATCGGACACCCGGCAGACAGATCTTCCACAATGGATGCCCTTAAAAAGACAACAATGTGGGCAAAAAGGGGGATGGAGTTCTGGAAAGGGGCAGGTTCTCCCAACGCACTTTTTGCCATTGTCCAGGGTGGAATGTACAAAGAACTCAGGGCACTTTCGGCCGG
>JADGBO010000119.1:0-3950 GCA_015231465.1 Desulfamplus sp. | reverse complement strand
GCCCTTAAAAAGACAACAATGTGGGCAAAAAGGGGGATGGAGTTCTGGAAAGGGGCAGGTTCTCCCAACGCACTTTTTGCCATTGTCCAGGGTGGAATGTACAAAGAACTCAGGGCACTTTCGGCCGACCAGTTAACGGAACTCGATTTTCCGGGATATGCCCTGGGGGGACTCAGTGTGGGAGAACCGGCGGAAATGATGTACGAAATGGCCCACCATACCGTACCCCTTCTGCCCGGGGATAGACCAAGGTATGTAATGGGTGTGGGAACACCTGAAAACATAGTGGAGCTGGTGGGCATGGGTGTCGATATGTTCGACTGCGTAATGCCCACCCGCAATGCTCGAAACGGACAGCTCTTCACAAGTCAGGGAACCATGAATATCTCCAATGCCGCCTTTACAATGGATGATTCACCCATAGACCCGGAATGCCGCTGCTACACATGCCGAAGCTACTCCAGGGCATATTTGAAGCACCTTTACAAAACCCGGGAACTTCTGGCCTATCGCCTCAACACGATCCACAATCTTCACTTTTATCTCAATTTGATGGAGGAGATCAGAAATGCCATTACAGAGGACAGATTTAATGAGTTTAAAAAGAAATTTGCTGACCACTGACTACTGATCACTGACTAATAATCACTGGCTACTGATCACTGACTACTGGCCACTGACTACTGATCACTGACTACTGATCACTGACTACTGATCACTGACTACTGATCACTGACTACTGATCGCTGACTACTGATCGCTGACTACTGATCACTGGCTACTGATCGCTGTTCACTGACTACTAAAGAAGGAGGTATATAATCCAATGACAATCGCCGTCGATATAGACAAGAGTATTGAAAAATCTTCCTGGATAAGGAAGATGTTCGAGCAGGGAGCCCTTCTCAAGGCCCGGCACGGAGCAGATGCCGTATTTGACTTCAGCCTTGGAAACCCCAATCTTCCGCCGCCGGAATCTTTTCAAAACGCCCTTGAAACCGTTGCCCTCCAAAAGGATTCCAGGGCCCACGGATATATGCCCAACACCGGTTTTCCCTTTGTGAGGGAGGCCATTGCCCAAACCCTGAAAAGAGAGCAGGGAGTGGATGTCACAGCCGATGACATTGTTGTCACATGCGGTGCTGCCGGGGGGCTCAATGTGGTACTCAAATCCCTTCTCAATCCTGGAGAGGAGGTTCTTGTACCCCGTCCCTTTTTTGTGGAGTATGCCTTTTATGCACAGAATCATGGCGGAGTTCTGAAGAGTGTCCAGACATGCCGGAATTTCGACCTGGATATTGATGCCCTGGAGTCTGCCATTACACCGGCCACGAGGGTTGTCCTTATCAACTCCCCCAACAATCCCACCGGGCGGATTTACACGGCATCACTCCTGGGCAGCCTTGGAGAGATTCTTGGACGCAAGTCCCGGGAGTATGGTTCCGTCATATACCTTGTCTCGGACGAACCCTATCGTAAAATAGTATTCGATGGTGCTGATGTCCCCCCGGTGTTTGAATTTTACCCTAACAGCATCGTTGTCACTTCCCACTCCAAAGACATATCCCTTCCAGGGGAACGCATTGGATACATTGCCCTGAATCCAGGGGCCGAGTATCTTGACAAGCTCCGTCAGGCCACGGCCCTTTGCAACAGGATTCTTGGATTTGTCAATGCACCTGCCCTTATGCAGCGAATTCTTCCCATGATTCAGGGTGCCACCGTAGATGTGGAGGCATATCAACGCAAAAGGGATATCCTGTGTGATGCCCTTGGAGCCGCAGGTTACAGCTTCACAAAGCCCTCGGGGGCCTTCTATCTCTTTCCGGAATCGCCCATTGAGGATGATGTGAAATTTGTCCAGGCCCTCCAGGAAGAGTTGATACTTACCGTTCCCGGAAGCGGTTTCGGAGGTCCCGGGCATTTCAGAATTGCCTTTTGTGTGGATGATGAAACCATATCCAGGGCCATACCAGGTTTTGAAAGGGCCTTGAAGCGGTTTTGCTAAAAAAAGGCATCTTCCAGGGCTTATGTGGGGTGTCTAAAAACCAATTTAAGGTCGATTCCTTAAATATATCAAAACAACATATCGTCTAAAAAGGAGGTTAATAGATTATGAATTTAAATATGAATGCTTTTACCATGACAGGAATTGGAGCCTGGCTGATAAGTCTCTGTATTCTTCTTTTCCAGGGTATTGCAATGGCAATGGAAAAAGGGGAGGAGATGACCAATATAATTATGTGTGATATAGCTTATGATTTTTTTGATACCGTCTCGAATAAAATTCCCTTTGAAACCCTGCGGAACTGGTTTGATTATGTTGTTTTTGAGATGTCCCTTTTCCTGGTTCTTATGATTGTTGGAACCATTCTCATTGTTATAGGGATGTTTTTGCAGGAGTGATAGGAATGTTTTTGCAGGGGTGACAGGGATGTTTTTGCAGGGGTGACAGGGATGTTTTTGCAGGAGTGATAAGAATGTTTTTGCAGGGGTGAACCGTCATTGTTTTGCAACAAACAGTTTGATTTCATACTCATTTCCCAATGAGGAGATTCCATGGAAAATTACAATTATGGGATATTTAAAACCGTAATGAACCGACGGCAGTTTTTGCAGTATAGTGCCCTTGCCGGTGCAGGGGCCATGCTTCCATCGGGATGTGCTGTAAATCCTGTGACCGGCAAGAATCAGTTGATGATCGTATCCCAGGACCAGGAGATAGCCATTGACCGGCAGCACTCCCCCCATCAGTTTTCCGCAGACTACGGTATTGTGCAGGATACCGGACTCAACCGATATATAGGCAACATTGGGAGGAGCCTTGCCCTTGGTACCCACAGACCCTCCATGCCCTACTCCTTCCAGTGTGTCAATGCCACATATATCAATGCCTATGCCTTTCCCGGAGGAACCATTGCCGTGACCCGGGGTATCTTGCTGGAGCTGAAAAACGAGGCTGAACTTGCCGCCCTTCTCGGCCACGAACTGGGGCATGTCAATGCCCGTCACAGTGCCGAACAGATGTCCCGGGGAACCCTTACCTCCCTGGTTGTGGGCGGACTTGCCCTGGCAATAGGAAGCAGGGATGCCCAGATGGGTGAGATTGCCCAGCAGCTCGGCATGTTGGGACAGGGTGTACTCCTTGCCCGCTACAGCCGTGAGAATGAACGGGAAGCCGATGATCTCGGCAACCGTTACATGGTGGATGCCGGCTACTCCACCCATGGTTTTGTGGGACTCATGTCCCTTCTCAACGACATGAACAAGGGTCGTAATGCAGCGGCGGATATGCTCTTTTCCACCCACCCCATGGGTTCAGAACGATATGAGACGGCACTGCGAAACTCCCGGGAGCGTTACGGCCCTTCGGCATCCCTGCCCCTTAATCGGGATCGCTATATGGATAATACGGCACGTATCCGGAACAAAAAAGAGATGATTAAAACCCTCCAGGATGGGGACACTCTTATGGCGGCAAAAAAATATGATGAAGCTTTCGCCTCATATAAAAGGGCCCTCCGCCTGGATCCCGGGGACTACACCGCGAGAATCATGGCCGCCAAGTCTCTTCTTGTGAAAAAAGATTATAAAAATGCAATGAAATACGCCGAGGAAGCTGAAAAACTCTATCCTTCCGAGGGGCAGGCCCTCCATGTGGCAGGTTTTGCCGCCATCAACCTGAAAAGATACGATCATGCCTTGGAGAAGTTCAACCGTTATGACCAGATTCTGCCAGGTTCACCCGGAGTCATTTTTTTCAAGGGTTATGCCCTGGAGGGGATGCAGCGTATAGATCAGTCAGCATCCCATTACAAGTCATACCTTCAGCAGGTTCAGCAGGGGGATTATGCCCAACATGCCTACCGAAGACTCAAGGAGTGGGGTTATCTCTGAAGTGCCGCCACCCCAGGGCCTGGAGGAGCTTCTATGCTCCATGAAGGTCATGA
>JADGBO010000118.1 GCA_015231465.1 Desulfamplus sp. | reverse complement strand
GTTGCCTTTCCGTTCCCGGAACCGGCAGCACAATCGGGACAGGATTGAGTGTCATGGTTGGACATGGGTTTGTTTGTTGATTGCACGGGGTCACCTTTAATTATGTTTATATTTTGAAGTCCGATAAATATTGAAGTCTGATAATTATATATTTTTAAGTCCGAGGGATATCCACGGATTAAGGGGATTAGTTTGATAACAAGAGAAAATATCCCGGTCCCTTTGAAAATGCAAGAAAGAAAAGAATAAAAATGTATTATGAATTTCTAAAAAACGATCTTGACATTGTTCATAAATGGATCCTGGGCCAGGCATCATTTGAGATTTACTAAGAAACAGGTATCTGTCGGAAAGGTGGCGTTTTTGCTCTATGGGTTTTGAAGTACTTTTTCTTTTTTTCAATGGGGAAGGATATTGAGTGTTTATTCCTAAAAAAATAATTCTTAAACCTATGTAAATGAAAAAATACGAGATATTATTATTCAAAAACATCAAAAAAATACCTTGACAAAGAAAAACTGTTGCCATATTACAAACCAATGACAAGAGCAGGTCAGGACAAGAGCAGGTCAGCAACAACTTTTTTGTCAACGACCACTACCCTGCCGAGGGATAGAGGTTTCCTGCACCAGATTTTAGAAGAATGATTCTCTTTCAACCCAATTTTTAACAATCCATCGGTCATAAGTTCTCCGCATGGTCCTCGGAGAGGTTATTTTTCAATTAGTCGTCACTTCCTGGGCATGGGATGGGGGTGTTTTTATACCCGGTACCACAATTTATGGTATAAAGCCTGTGAAAGTGAAAGTATTTGAAATGGAAGCTTTTGGAAGACTTTGAAGTGGAACCATCCGGAAGTGGAAACTTACGACTCTTGGGTCAACAACAGCAAGGAGTATTCAATGCAGAAAAGTTCAAGTACCATTGACAAAGGCGTAACATTTGCTGCCATAGCATGTTGTGCCATTTTTATTGCGGCTACCCTTATCTCACCGGATGGGGTAAAGGGAATTTTTGACAAACTTTTTAAATTCTTTATTGACAATTTCGGATGGTCCTATCTTTTGTGTGTTGCCGGTTTTGTTGTTTTTTGTATAGGCATTGCGTTCAGCAAATACGGCAACATCAAACTGGGCAAGGACAGCGATCTGCCGGAGTTCAGCCTTCCTGCATGGTTTTCCATGCTTTTTGCCGCAGGCATGGGAATCGGTCTGGTATTCTGGGGTGTTGCAGAGCCGGTATATCACTTTGCAGGACCTCCCTTTGCAGAACCCAAATCCGCCCAGGCCGGGGCAGATGCCATGCGTATCACCTTTTTCCATTGGGGGCTTCACCCCTGGGCCTGCTATGCCGTTGTTGCCATGCTGCTGGCCTATTCCCATTTTAGAAAAGGCAATCCCTGCCAGTTGAGCTGGATACTTGAGCCCCTCATCGGCAGGGAAAGGGTTGAAGGGGGCATTGGAAAAACCATTGATGCCCTTGCAATTGTGGTCACCCTCTTCGGTGTTGCCACTTCCCTGGGACTGGGTGCCATGCAGGTATGTACCGGCCTCAGTGAGCTTTTTGGAATTCCCAATGAAACAATGGTACAGATTTTTGTTGTCGTGGTTGTGACTGCCTTATACATCATATCTGCGGTCAGCGGTGTTGATAAAGGCATCAAGATTCTCAGCAATATAAATATGATTATGGCATTTGGACTCCTTGCTCTTATGCTGATGGTGGGCCCCACTGTGGCTATTCTTAAAACACTGATTGAGTCCCTTGGAGACTATTTTCAAAATATCGTAAGGATGAGCTTTTTTATGGATACCACCGGAGGAGTTGCTAAACATGCCGGCTATGAATGGATCGGGGCATGGACGGTTTTCTACTGGGCCTGGTGGCTCACCTGGGCTCCTTTTGTCGGTGCATTCATTGCCAGAATTTCCAAGGGCCGTACCATTAAGCAGTTTGTACTGGGTGTCCTGTTTGCACCCACACTTCTTTGTGCGATATGGTTCAGCATCATGGGTGGTTCCGCCATCCATATGGAGCTGGCAGATTCAGCCGTAGGCATTGCCGACGCAACTTTCAAAGATGTGACCATGGCAATTTTTGTTCTGTTCAATAATTTTCCCATGGGTTTTTTCCTCTCTTTGATCTCCATGATAATTGTCTGCATATTCTTTATCACCTCTGCCGACTCTGCAACCTATGTCGTGGGTGTAATGAGTTCCGGCGGAGATCTCAACCCTGCCAACTCACTGAAAATTTTCTGGGGCATTCTTTGCAGCACCCTTGCAGCCATGCTTCTTCTGACAGGTGGGTTAAAGGCCATTCAGACCGTTGCATTCGTGGTCTCTTTCCCGTTCATGATTTTGATGGTCTTCATGATAGTGGCTTTCTTTAAATCACTTGCATATGAGAAGGTCTGATATTGAGACTTTATCTGGGGTGTCTAAAAATCAATTTGATGCACAAATCGTGATTAAAAATCAATTTGATGCACAAATCGTGATTATGTAGAGACGCAATGCATTGCGTCTCTACCGTTGATGGTCAAAAAATGAGCAAGCGAAAATGTCATATTTTGACACCCCAGACCTTATCCTTAAGGAAGGTAGTTCATTAACAGTTCAAATTTGTCTTGAAAGCAGGGTGATTAAGGTCACCCTGCTTTTATATTTTTTATAACAGCGATGATTGTTGCAATATATATTTAAGAACCGGTAATGATCAAAGTTGGAATTAATTAAAGAAAAAATGGACATTGTGCATAAAATATAGTAAAAATTTTTTTTTCGTGGTTCTTTAGTTTATGATTTTTTATTATAACGGCCATGCCCTGACAGGCACAACGAACAATGAAAGTCACGGAAGCTTTAAAATATGGGGACTTTCATATAAACGGCCATGGCAGACTCATCTGCCACAAGGAAGCATGAAAGCTATTATATAACCACCATGGCGGCACCACCGCCACAATCGAAGCATGAAAGTAGGGGCGTATTGCAATACTCCCTTACTTAAAATATGGGGACTTTCATATAAAAAAAACCACCATGGCGGCATCACAGCCACAATCTCATTTAACCAAAATTATCCGGTTTTAGGAATTTACAAAAGAACATGGCACCTAAGAAAAAAAAGAGCAAAAAGAAACGACAGCAGGAGAAAGAGCAGTTTTTCGGCAAACCCTATCCCCAGATTCTTCTGCAGGGAGACAAAGCATTCTCCCGGGGTGACTATCGGGAAGCTGTTCAGTGCTATCAGGTTGCCTTTAAACAGCCGAAACCTGCTGAAGAAAATGATGTCATTCAGTTGAAGTTGTTCAATACCTACCTGGAGAGGGCAGGGGAGCTGAGACGGAAAGAGATGCCGGTGGAAGCCGCTGCAATGGAGCAGCAGGCTGTGGGTGCCATTCCCGGTATCACCAAAATGGACAGGGACTCCATGATACGGTATTTAAAGCTGTGTACCCCCGGGGATGCTTTTGATGAATTCATGAAGTATTGTGAAGTCCATGGAGCCCAGCCTGAACTGGAAAGGGTGCTGGCAGATACACTGGTGTACTCCAAGGAGTGGAAGATTGTCGGCAAATTTGACAATGCCTCACCGTTGAAGATGCTTTTACGGGACATTCCGGTCATGAAGAGAGCTGTAAAGCAGATGGATGGCGGCCAATGGGAAAAAGCCATGAATATTATGAAACCCCTTCCCAGATCATCACCCTTTTCCCATTTCCGCATGTTCTGCCGTGCCATGACCGCCCTCTATACCGGAAATGATGCCGAGATGGAAAAGTCTCTCTCCATGATACCCCAATATTCCATTCTGTGGCCGGTGGGCAGGACCATGATTGCCGGGCAGGCCGAGGTGAGAAAGGGGAATGCCCCGGATGCCTTCATAACCAGGCAGGCTTCTCCTGTTTCTGTTTCCATGGCACCTTCGGCAGCAAAAAATCTGGTGGAATCCCTCTGGGATGGCCCCTTTGAGATAAAAAAACTCATATCATCTCTTATAAATCTTAAAAAAACCAGGAACTATTCAGCCAAAATGGCTAATACCATAAAGAAAATAGCCGAGTTCATCTCTCCCGGGGATATGGACAAATCGGTTATATATATCCTGGAGGCCATTATCAGCCCTGATATATTTGAAAAACGGGAGTTCCTGGAGATGATCCGTACCCTTGCAGGAGCCGCCAGGGCAGATATTATTTTGTGTAAATACTCTGTTTTTATGATGGCAGATCCCCTCTCCTCGGCCAAAAACCTTTTTAAATTTATTGAAAAGGATTTTGAATCCCCTGGAGAGCAGAAAATTGCCAAGGCCATGGTTATCGCCCATCTGGTATTTCATCTCCGAAGAAATTTGCACCACTATTCGTTTTACAGGGAGCCCCATAAAATCAGAGATTTTTTCGGCATTACCAGCATTGAAAAGACAGCCGCACTCCTCCAAATGATCGCCATGGGCATCAATCTGGATCCCATGAACCGGGAGCTTTATGACCTGGCCGATGAACTCCAGCCCATTTCGAGAAACTCTAAAAATATTTTGGAAAAAATCCTGGAAACAATGGTCAAAACCTGGCCAGGAGACCCGGAACCCTGCCTGAGACTTGCATCCCTTTACCACAGTAAAAATGCCTATCGAAAGGCCGAAGCCATACTGGAGAAGGCCACCGAGATCGCTCCCCATGACAGTCGTGTAATGGATCAGCATGTTGTATCCCTTCTCATTGCCGGGGACAAAAACGCAAAAAACCGCCGTTTTCATCTTGCATGGCCGGACATGGAAAGAGCCTCCCGGTTTGATGCCCCCCGTTGCCGTCTTCTTGTGTCCGCCAAAGAGATATTCTATAAAATAGTGGAAAGCTCCGAGGTTCGGGAATCAGACATTGAACAAGCAATGGAGGAATTTACGCTCACAGAACGGATAAAAATTCTCATAATGGTGGCGGAGAACCTTGACAGCAGGATAACAGTCAAAAAAACCGCCCTGAAGAAGGGCTTTAAAAAGATTGTACAAAAACACCTTAAACAAAGAGACACCCTTGCATCCATTGATCTCCTGGGCCTCTTGTCCCCCCTGCCCAGGGAGTGGCGTCAGTTGTTCAACCGACTATCTCCCATTCAAATCGATAAAGATATTGCATCTTTACTTGTTGCAGATATGGATGATGCCCATCTCTTTGCCCTGATTCACATGGCCGACTACCAGGATGGTTACGAAATTATCCTGGGCGAACTTAAAAAAAGGCTTAAAGGGAGAACTGGAAATAAGGGTTCAGGCCATCTTGATCCGGATACGACACTTCTTAAATTTTATCAAATAACCCTCCATAACCTCCTCAACAACTCAATTTATAACTATAATGATTACGTTGACATTGTGGAGGATGTTGATCCTGAGACGGAAAAACGTCTCCGGGATGCAGCCATCAAGCTCTCCAAGACGGCCCGGGGGCCTTTGAAAATAGCCCTGGAGCGTTTTGATTTTGAAGTACTCTACTCACCCTTTGGCTCACCCTTTGGGGGAATGCCTCCCCATCTCTTTCCCGGGATTTTTGATGATGATTTTGAGGATGATGAGTGGGATGACAATTCCCTGGACAGGGATGAGTGGGACAGTGATGACATGGATGATGAGATGAGCGATATTGAAGAGGAGTTTTTTAACTCCCTGTTTGGAGGTGATCTCCCCTCTCCCCTGGACCTTGGCAAAAAAAAGGGCAAAGGAGCTTTTCCGCCAGGCTCCCTGCCGTTTCCGCCGGACATGCCCCTTGACCCCTTCTCCATCAATATTGTTGCAAGCGTTATCAGGGATATGCTCAAATCCCCCGGGGCCGCTCAGATCAGAAGTATGATGGACAATCTTCTTAAAGAGATGGAGAATGTCGTGATAATGGAGGGACTCAAGGGCATGACCGATGCTGCCATCAAAAAAGAGCGTAAAAAAATATTGAAGAAAAAGGATTTAAAAGCCCTTTGCGATCTGATCAACAAGTGTTATAAATCCGAGGCATCATCAAAACTTTCAAGGGAGGCCAAGGCTCTGTTCATTCAGTAGGGCTGTCAACCAATATATAGTTTTCCAGATAATAAAATTGGCAACCGGACTGTAGGGGCTGCCCCCTGTGGCTGCCCCTGAGAATGAATTTGCTGAAATATTATTCTGGAAGTATATAAAAAACGAAAAGGAGTCTCAAATCCCATGTTTAAATCATTCCTGGTACTCAATATCTCCATGAACGCTTCAGATGAGGATATCCGAAAGAAATATCTGGAGCTTGTCAAGAAATTTCCGCCGGAGAGGGAACCGGAACAGTTTCGTAAAATCAACGATGCCTATGATGAGATCAAGGATCAGAGAAGCCGTATAAAGTCGAGGCTTTTTTCCACATTTCGCAATGTGGAGCTGGAAAAGAACCTGGAAGAGCTTGCCGGTTCGGTTAAGTTTACTCCAAAACCCAACGGACTGGCAGCCATTCTTGATGCCGGGGATACTCTCAATGGCCCTAGGCCCATTAAAAACTGATAAACAAGAGGATATTGAAATGGATTTTGAATGGAACTCTTTGAAAACGAGCATGAACGATTTTTTCACCCATAAAATTGCAGCTCCCTTGAAAAGATTCTGGCTTCTCATTGCGGCTTTTTTCAGGAATATTTTCACTGTCAATAGCCCGGGGGACGAAGATGAACAGGCCCGGGAAACAGTATCCCCGGTGACGGACGCTGCCTGGAAAGAGGAGGCCCTTGAAGATTTCAAGCTGTGGCTTTCACAAATAGACTCTGAAAATCCCCCGGTGCAGAGTGTAACTCCGGATACATGCGACCTTTACACCATGCTCTCGGAATTCATTGCCCTTCGCCAGGAGATCAAGATGCAGAACAGGGAGCAGCATAGAACCGTTGCGGCCTTAAGCAGCGTCAAAGGTGTCACCGACGAATATGGACAAATTTTCAATGTTTTCAGGGACAGGACAAATCAGCTTGCCCAGCTTGAGCAGAATATCCGCCTCAACTGTGAAAAAAAATCGGTATCCCATTTCTTTGATGTAAGGGACTCCCTGGTGAGGGGACACCGTGCCAGCATTGAAATTGCAGCCAAAAAAGGGATATTCACCCGACCTCCCAAGGGCATAGAGAAAATATGCGAGGGTTATGAGATGGCCATCAGCCGTTTTGACAAGGCTCTATCCATGATGGACGTAGAGCCCGTGGAGACCCTCCGGATGCCCTTTGATGCTCAAACCATGAAGGCTGTTGAGATACGAACCGTTCCCGACACCGAGAACGGAATTGTACTTGAGACCGTTTCCGGCGGCTTTCTAAGGGGCGGTGAGGTACTAAGGTATGCCAGGGTTGTCGTCTCCCGCTCCCAGGAGGAGCATTCCCCTCAGAAATATATAGCAGAGGAGACAGGTTCTGTATCGTAAAGTTGTGGTTTTAACAGACAGCCTTGTTACCAGATTACTCTGGGAAGAAACCTCTTGTCTGTATCGCAAAGTTGTCGTTTTAACAATCAGCAGCTCCATTTCAGGACTTGCTTTTATAGTCTCAAGAGTTCTAAATTCTCATATTCCACACCATATATTGTGGTTTTATTCTACAAGACAGTAGCATCGGTAGTAGCCGGTTGGAGAACTTATGACTGACGAGTATAATAAAGATTTAATATTTATATTTAAGGATTTTTGTATGGAACCAGTAATAGGCATTGATCTTGGGACAACCAACTCGGAAGTGGCGTTTATCATTGACGGGAAAGCCCAGATAATAAGAGATAACGACAGCGGGATCGTACCCTCCTGCGTAAGTATAGATCCCGAATCAAAACAGATAATAGTGGGAATGAGGGCCAGGAACCAGGCTGCACTCTACCCTGAAAATACGGTGCTTTCCGTCAAAAGGGTCATGGGAACCAGGGAGCAGTTCGCCCTTGACGGTAAATTCTACTCTCCCCAGGAGATATCCGCCTTTATTTTAAGGGAACTAAAGGAGAGGGCCCAGCGTGTCACCGGCATGACAATATCCAAAGCGGTGATCACGACCCCGGCATATTTTACAGATGCCCAGCGCCAGGCCACAAGGGAGGCCGGTGAAATTGCTGGTCTGAGCGTTCTTCGGATACTCAATGAACCCACAGCAGCAGCCCTGGCCTATGAGAGCAAAGATGGAGCTTCCGAAAGAATCATGGTCTATGACCTGGGGGGAGGCACCTTTGATGTATCCGTGGTCCGCATTGAAGAGGGGGTTGTGGAGGTTCTCTCATCCACCGGAGACAACTACCTCGGCGGAGATGACTTTGACCATGAGATAGAGACCATTCTGCTGGATCAGCTCCATAGGGAATCCGGTGCGGATGTGGTGGACAACCCCATGGTCAGGGCAAGACTGAAACATGCTGCCGAGCAGGCAAAAATTGAACTCTCTTCCGCACCATTCACAGTAATCCAGGAGGATTTTCTCACCAAAACCAAATCCGGGGAGGATGTGCATCTATCCTATGAACTCTCCAGGCTGGAATTTGAACATGCAATATCCCAATACCTTGAAAAGACCATGGAGTCCGTGAACAAGGCCCTCAAGGACGCGTCCATGCTCCCTTCCGCACTGGACAAGATCATTCTCGTGGGCGGTTCCACAAGAATACCCATGATATCAAGATTGCTTGAGGAGAAGTTCAAGATGATTCCCCAGCAGGGAATAGATCCGGATCTGTGTGTTGCCATTGGTGCAGCCATCCAGGCCGGACGTGAAATGGGCATTGAGTCCTCCACACTTCTGCTTGACATAACCCCATATACCTTCGGGACCTCGGCCCTGGGAGAGATTAATGGAGTTCCCTGTGAAACCACTTTTGTACCCATAATAAAAAGAAACTCCAAACTTCCCACCAGCAAAAGCGAAGCCTTTGCAACGGTTTTCGAAAACCAGGCCATGGTTGAAATTCAGGTCTATCAGGGGGAGAACTCCAATGCCCTTGACAACGTAAAGATAGGTAAATTCGAGTTCAAGCTCTCGCCCAATCTGCCTGCACACAGTGTCATAATTCTCAAATACGAACTGGACATCAACGGAATACTCAAAATAAAGGGCATTGAAAAGGAGAGCGGACGGGAGATCAACGGAGTGATAGAGAATGCCTTTGCCTCCATGGCTGAAGAGAATCTAAGCATATCAAGGAGTAAGATTGATGAGATGTGGGGTTCATCAGCATCCGGTGACGATGGATCCTGGCCGGATGATATTCGGGAAACATCTTCCATGGCCCTTGATGACCCTGATATGGAGGATGACCACCAGGAATCGGGTACACCTTCCAGGATATCCGATCTACTTCAAAGGGCAAGGGATGCAATGAAGGATGCCCAGGATGAGGACAAAAACGATATGGTAAATCTCATGGAAGATATAAGCGATGCCATAAACTCCAAGGATTGGGACAAGGCTGATGAGCTGGCCGGTGAATTAGAAGATATTCTTTTCTATCTTGAATAGATATAGCTTTCCAGACCCCTCACTGCTGCCTCCCCAAAATCTTTTTCTGAAAAGCTATTATGATAGAGTGGGATAGAAATAATAATGATATTTAACTGAATCGTTATGCAGTGGTTGTTATCATGGAATTAAAAAATTCAGGAGAGTTAAGATGATTAAGTCAATTCTTACAGGTTATATCGACGGTGCAATATCTAAAGCCGAATATGACAAATTGGATGATGGGTCTTTTTATGGTAGAATACCTGGATGCAAAGGTGTAATAGCTTTCGAAAGAACATTACGTGAATGTGAGGATGAGTTACAAGCCACACTTGAAGATTGGATCTTTGTAGGTCTGAAATTGGGCCATCAGCTTCCCATTATCAATGGATTTGATTTGAATAAGGAACCAGCTAATGAATCAATGGCAGCCGTGTAAACGAAGGCTTTTTATCAAGAAACTTAGAAAAATAGGTTTTGAGGGGCCTTCCTCAGGGACTCGCCATCAGTTTATGATATACAAAAATCACCGATTAAGTACTCCCTCAAATGCGGAATATTCAGTGCCTCAATTGA
>JADGBO010000117.1 GCA_015231465.1 Desulfamplus sp. | reverse complement strand
CCTCAGGGGCACGCAGCGACATCCATGTCATTGTTTTTATCTCAGATTCAACTATCTCACGTACCTTATCAGTTCTTGATTCAAAGGCAGTTCTAAGATCAGGATCAGCAAGTTCCACGGAAATTGAAAAATTTATATATGTGAGATCACCGCTCTCCATTATTTTTACATTTTTAAAGGGTTCAATATCTACAATATCGGGAAAATCAGGCTCCGGACGAACTTGACCAGGGATATCTTTTTGTGAAGAAGCTTCAATGTTAGATGACGATACGGTACCAGGGTTCAGCTCATCTTCACCAGCGGATTTGTCCTTGAAAAGAAAAAACCAGGCCCCCAGGGCACCTCCAAGCATTACAAGAATCAAGATAGTAAAAATAAGAATGAATTTAAGGTTGAAAAGCTTTTTCGGAAAAAACAATTTCAGAAAAGACTTTTTTTCAGAGGTGCCTCTTCCATCAACATCATCCCGGGCACCGGGGTCCGTCTTCTTACCTTCTCTTTTTTTATCTTTTTTTTTCAATCCAGGACGCTCCATAGGGCAGCCCGATAGGCTGTTTAAAAACTATTCGGCTCTAAAAAGGCAGCCCCTGTTCAGACAGATGTTGTAATGATTCTAACTTCGGCTACTGTATATCAAAAAAAAAGGGTCTGTGTAAACAAATTCAAAATAGAGCAGATATTTTGGCCATAATTCATGCCTGAAGGGTGATGGCTGATGGCTTTCATATAACCCCCATGCCCTGGCGGGCACAACGAAGAATGAAAGTCCCGGGAGCCTTAAAATATGAGGACTTTCATATAAAAAAAAACAGCCCTATGAAGTCAACCGTAAAGCGACATCAAAGGGCTGATCATTTTTTTGCAGAAGAGTGAGAACTCTTAAGCACTACCTCTTCATCTGAATAACTGTTTCCATCATCGCATCCACGGTGGTAACGGTTTTAGAGTTAGCCTGGAAACCCCTCTGGGTGGTTATCATACTGACAAACTCCTCGGAAATATCCACATTGGACATCTCAAGGGAGCTGGGAGAGAGGGCTCCAAGTCCGTTCTGGCCCGGGCGGTTGGTGATGGCATTACCGCTGTCTCTGGTCTCCCTGAACATGTTGCCTCCTACATTGAAAAGCCCGTTGTTATTCAAAAATTTGGCCAGGCTCACCCTGAAAAGGGGAATCAGCTCTCCATTGGAGTAAATCCCTGTAATGGCACCGTCTATGGATATGTCAACTCCTTCAAGATCCCCGGCCGCATAGCCGTCCGCGGTCTGGAAAACCGTGGAGGAGGGCTTTGCATACTGGGTGGTGGCCATGGAATCGTTCTGGAAATTCAACCCGTCGAACTTGGCACCGATGTCAAACTCAATGGGGTTTGATGTGCTGCCGTTCTCCCCCCCGAGGAAATCGGGTATAAAGCTGAAGTAACCGGACTGGGTGATCTCGTTTTTCTCAATCTCCTTCCATGATGTTGAACCGCTGACGTTGAACATTATGGCACTGATATCCTTGTTGCCCACAACATCCAAGGGGCTCTTGAAGGAGAATACAACATCATTTTTGTCATCTTCATTGCCGGAGCCGTCAATATCTATGACTGCCTTTTTCTGATCCCCTGTGAGCTTGGCATTGGGATACTCCTCCGGAGGCGTATCAGGATTCAAGGTGAACATGAATGTATTACCCGCAACAGGAGCTGTAACACCCGCAGCCCCTGCAGTGGGGGAAGTGAGATCAATGACGAGGTCCACTGTGGCGGCGGTGCCGCCGTCAAAGTCGATGCGGACATCCCCGCCGGTGCCGTTTATGGTTGCATTGGGATAGGCCAGGGGCGGAGAAGGCTCAATGGTGAACTCTATGGTGTCGCCATGTTGAACCGCAGAATCGAAAAAGTATTTTATCTCACTGCCGCTTGCCGTTGTAATTGCCAGGGATGTGGTATTACCGGTTATGGCGGGCGGGGTCACCGGGGCGGTGGTGCCGGCGGCATAGCTCCAACCCGGGATGGTGTTGTCATAGGTGAACTGGTAATCCCCCCTGTCCTGGAAGACATTGCCGTTGGAGGCCAGGGTTCTGGTGGCGTTCACGGTTCCCAGGCTCATATCCTCGTTGATGATATCCTCTCCGGTCTCTTTAAAGGGCATATCCCAGTACCAGGTATTGTCACCGCCGAAATCATACTGCAGATTAATGTCCTTGACATACTTTGTCATGGCCGAAGCATCGGAAGTGTTTTCGGAAGATGGGACAATGAGATTGGGGGTAAAGCCGCTGGCCGGAGCCCCGGCATAATTGATCCTTGGAACCAGGGTATCATTGTCCGCGGCAATCTGGGGATTTCCCCATCTCCAGACATTCTCGCCGGGATACCATAAAATACTCAGGTCTTCACTGTCAATGTTCATCACCGTGGGATCGTTGATCTGGATAGTAGTATTACCCTTGGCGGTTTCACCTATGAAACGGGACCCGTCAACACCCTGGACATGGAGATCCTTTTCCGCATTGATATCAAAGGAGATTGTATCTCCGGTATCCGCCTCTTTGTCCAGGAATATTTTGAGATCAATCTCGTCATCATCATCGTTGAGCTTGAGCCAGATGTTCTGATCATCGGAATGGACAATCTCTGCTTTAGGATAATTCACGGCTGCTGCTGACCCGAAATGGGGGGAGAGCAGTTCCGCGGTAAAGGTGATCTGATCCCCGTTGGCCGCACCTGCGGGGATGGCATACTCAACCACACTGCCCCCCTCCATTGTGATGGTAAGGGTGTTGGCATCCCCTGCCACGGTGGGGGGGACCTGGGGAGGCGATGCCCCGGGGGTATATGTCCAGGCACCCGCGTTAAAGGTAAATTCATAGTCTCCCTGATCCGCCACAACTCCATCGGCCGCGGTTATGGTGCGGGTTGCGGGATTTGACAGGTTGGTCAAATCCTGATCCCTCAAATTCACGTTGAGATCTTCATAGACCATCTGCCAGTTGATGCCGTCAAACTGGAAGGAGAAACCGTAACCGTCCAGGGTCATGGTGGTTTCGTCATTAATGGTGTAATGGACATTCTCATCAATATTTGTGCCTGCTGAGGAAATGTTGCCGACCCTGCCGGTCAACTGGCTCATGGTGATATCAATTATATCACCGCTGCTTTGACTGAAGGTAATGGTTCCCCGGGCCAGAAGACCCTTGGAAGATGTGCCTTTCAAAAGCTCACGCTTATCCTCGTCCGGTTCACAGGCAACTATATATTCCCATTCGGTTTCACTCTTTTTGTCATAATAGATACTCACATCATGGGCACTGCCAAGGGAGTCATAGACCTTGACAACGGTCTGATATTCATAGAGGCTCCCAGCCACATAGGTCTCCTCGTCCCCGTTCCAGTAATTGGCAAGAACATCGGATTTACTCACCGCATCTGCATTGAGATTTGTGATTGCGGTTACCTTTGTGCTTTTTTCCGGGGGAGATGTGAAGGTATCCATGATTATGTCACCGATGGCCCCCACATTTTCACCGGTCTCGTTGTCAAGCTTCCAACCCTGGACAATATAGCCGTTGGGGTTGACAAATTTTCCAGAATTATCAAAATGAAAATTTCCAGCCCTGGTGTAATACTCGGCTCCTGTAGCCTTATTGTTCACCATAAAAAAACCATCCCCGCCGATGGAAAGATCGGTGACATTGCCGGTGGATTCAAAAGAGCCCTGGTCAAAATTCTGGGAAACCTCGCCAATGGACATTCCCCGTCCAAGCTGTCCCAGACCAGCCTGGGTTGCTATGGTCTGATGGAGAGTATCGGCAAAGGCGGAAACGCCCTTCTTGAAACCCACAGTATTCGAGTTGGCAATGTTGTTACTCACGATCTGCATACTGTTGCCCATGTTGATAAGCCCGCTGGTACCTGTGAAAAGAGAACTTGAAAGTGCCATGATTATACCCCCCTTATGTACGTCACTAAAATATATAAAATCAAAAATATTTTTTTTCAAAAAGATGTGTTTTAAAAAAGATAGTGTTTTTCAAAAGATAGTGTTTTTCAAAAAATATAGCAAATAATCAAGGATTTATTCAACGCCTAATACGGAAGATAGAGTTACAATATCATCATGATTCCCCACAACAAAATATTGGGATCCATTGAAATTTTTTATTCCCGTAACTTCCCCGGAGTTGTCCATTGAAACATTACCCGAAGGAGAAGCCACTCTGTAAGCGTATATCCCGTTTGGCACTTTATCATTTGCAATGTCGGTGCCATCCCATTGAAAAACATTTTTTCCCATGGCCGTACCGTCGGCAGGTATGCTCAACATATTGATTTCATTGCCATTTGAATCCAAAATTTGAATCTGGACATCTTCCGGTGCATCAAGGGTAAATTGTATGCCGTTGCCGGAAATTTTTTCCCCCTCAACGAGGAGGAGATTGTCCGAGTAGGAAATTGTTTTACCAAGGTAGTCAAGCATGGACATGGGAGAAGTAGAAGAGTCCGTTGTCGGAGTAGGCGGCTGGGATACCGTTACCAGGGAGTCCGGACTGACCGGAAAGCCGTCCACCATGAGATAGGGCTTGCCGTTTTGATAGGTAATTCCTTCCACCACCCCGGAAATGCTTGTGGGAATAGCGGTAAAACCATTTCCCCGGTTGGCCATAACTCCATATGAATAGGAGCCGTCCGGAACCGTTTTCCCATGGTAATCGGTGCCGTCCCAGCCTATGTCATAATCTCCGGGTACTTGCTGCCCCGGATATATGGTCTTTACGGCATGGCCTTCGGAATTATAGACCGTTACCATTACATCGGACATGCTGGAGAGTTTATAAAATCCCTTGGAAGGAGTACCATCTGAGACATCTATGCTGTTGACCTCGCCTGTGATGCTCTTTCCCATGTATTTCATTACATCCACCTCGGAGCTGTTTTCAAAGGCTGAAACCATAGTCTTCATGGACTCGTTGAGATTTAGAAGTTGCTCCAGGGATGAAAACTGGGCAAGCTGGGCAGAGAAATCACTTCCCTGCATGGGGTTCAAAGGGTCCTGATTCTGAAGCTGGGCCACCAGCATTGTGAGAAAATCTTCCCTGCCGAGATAATCTTCCTTATCCTGTTTCTCCGTGCTTGTCTTATATGATCCTGCAAGCTTTTCAAGGCTGCTTCGGCCTGTTGCATCAATAGTCATGACAATTACTCCTTTTTTTCCTGCCCATGCTTATTCACAAGAGGCATGATATCATTATACCATCGGTATGAATGGGGGGCTCTATATTTCCTCCGGTATCAAACCTTAAATCCAGTATTAAGCCCCAAATCCAGTATTAGGGCAAATTCGACATCGGCTCACAAGTACGGCATCAAACCGTAAAACCTGTATCAGGCTACAAAGTGGAGGGCACCATTCTCATTGCCCGGCATACCGGAGGGGTCAACTCCCTCAACTTCACCCTGGGAAACGCCATTTCTACCCGAAGATCTTCCCCTGCCTCTTCGGGACCCCGAAGAGTCCGAGCCATTAAACTGCTCTTTGGAATTTGCCATGGACTGGCTGAAATCATTGCCCATCTCCACAGTGAATTTTTCAATATTGATGCCGTTGGATGCCAGTGCCGCCTTCAAATCATTGGCATGGGCAGAAAGGAGTTCCCGGGCTGCCTGGTTTTCAGTGACTATACTCACCTTCATTGTATCACCGTGGGTATCTATGGTCATGAATAGTCTGCCAAGCTCCACGGGTTTAAGCTGGAGTCTGATTTCACTCTCACCCCTGTTAAAGGCACGCACAATGCTTTTACCCACCTGGTTTGTCACATAGGATGGCAATGGTGCCGATGCAGGCTTTTCACGGGTCATGGAGACCTGACTGTCCCTGCTCTCTCCTCCGGAAAAGGAGCCCCCTGTCTGGCCGGAATCAGCACCGGAGGAAGCGTCCTTTTGATCCGACCCTGGGATTACCGCATCCATCCCAGGGGACAAACGACCTGCCCTGCTCTCCACTCTATTGTCGCCTCTGGCCTGGGAAGTCAAATGCAATGGATCAGGTTGTATTTCTGTCCCTGCAATACGGGCTTCCATGCCCTTGATATCCGCCGCATCCTGACCCGTTGCAGGCCCGGCAGTACCCGGGGTATCAACATTCAGATGAACCCCCGGGGCAGCCTGATCCCGGGATGCCCCAAAGCCGGGCACTGCCTTTTTTATTGGGGAATCAGGTTCATCAATGGCTGTGCCTGAATTTTGGTTATCATCTGTGGCATTTGAGAGGAGGTTTGCGAAAATCCCGGCAAGGTCACTCTTACTGCCGGCATCACCTGAACCACCTGAAGATACTTGGGAATTCATTAAAAGCTCCTCGGTACCACCGGAAATGCCCTGGGTATTACCGGAAAGTCCCTGGAAATTGCCTGAAATTCCCTGGGAAAATATTTCATCCCCGGTCACTCCGTCAACGACATCTCCATCACTGGAAACCGAGACACCGGCCCGGGATAGAAGTTCATCAAAGATGGCCCGGAGCTTCAACTTACCAGAAACATCACCGGAAACACCTGAAAATACCTGGGAATTAACTGAAAGCTCATCGGTATTACCGGAAAGTATCTGGGAATTGCCCGAAAGACCCTGATCAGAACCGGAAGCGGGAATATTAACATCAGATTCCAGGGCATTGTCATGATTATCATCCGGAGAGTTTGACAAAATATTGGCCAAAATCCGGGCAAGCCTACTCTTACTGCCGGCATCACCTGAAAAGGCCCCGGAATTTAAATCTTCATCCTTAATCGTTTTATCTCTCATTCCCTCATCCCGGGTTCCATCATCTCCCCGGGAGAGCAATTGATCCAAAATGGTCTTGAGCTTCAAATCCCCTGCAAGGTCCCCTGGATGGGAACCGGTACCGGAAGGGCTATCAGATGCGGCATTCACTCCTCCCGTACCGGAAGCATCAGAAACCTTTGATAATATATTGGCCCAGACCTTCTCCAGATTGCTCCTTCCTCCGGCATCACCGCCCCCGGCATCAACGGACAAAGCACCGGAAGGCAAACCTTCATCCACGGCAATACCCTGGGAATCCTTTGTCCGGGAGTTGGAATCCGTGTCCTGGTCAATCCTGGAAGCCGTGGAGGATGTGCCCTCTTTTCTGAAATTCTCCAGCATTGAAATAAGATCACCCAGGGTTCTCCTGCCGTTGAGGTCTCGGCTATCATTATTTCGGCTATCATTATTAAGGCCGTTATCATCCTTAAAGCCGATCCTATTCTTAAGGTCAAGCTTGTTTGAACCGAAATTCAAGGCATCCCCTGGCCCATTTAGAGTACCGTTCTTATTAGCCTGATGCAAAGCCTGCTCAATCCGACCCAATATATGGGCACTCTGGTCTCCGGGCCGGCTGATGAAGGACTCCCCGGTCAAAAAACCATCTTTTTGAATTTCCCTAAGGGATTGGATGAGCTTATCAAGATCAATGCCCTTATTTTTGACCTCGGATGCCCCAAGGAGGGAAACTGACCTGTCATCAGGAACACCTATTCCCTTTAAAAGCGATGAGATAAAAGGAAGCAGGGATGTGTCCAAAAGCATTGGTTCGGAATTAGTCCCTTTGTCGGAGGTGGTGTCGTCAAAGGAAGAAGAGAAGTCGAAAAGGGGAAAAGGTGCATCCAGGCCAGCCATGGAAGAATCTGCCCCTTGTCCTGAAGTGGTTTGAAAATTAAGGGAGAATTCGGAATCCAGGTCAAATTCAGAATTAAGGGTAAAATTGGAAATAAGAGATGTTTCAGGATCCAGGGCAAAGAGCCCGTCCATCAAATGGGAAAGTGAAACAGTACCCTCCTCGGAATCACCTTGAAGTTCTTCAATGAGACTGGATACCCGGGATGGATCGAATCCGGCCCTTGCCAGGATGGAAGCAAATTTTTCCAGCTCCCCACCGTCCATCTCCACCTTGTCAAAATTTTTAATCGAACCCATGAGGTACTGCTTGAACTTTGACAGGAAATCAAAACCTGAAACACCCTGGAGTTCCCCGGAAAGCGAATCTTCATGGAAAGATAGACTTAAATCCCTTAACGAATCACCGCCAACGGAACCCCTCCCCAATCCGGAAAACAGTCCCCCGGAAGCGACGGATTGACTTCCCTGCTGTAAATTAGTTCCTGAAAACCTGGCATTGAATTCGTTTATGGATGAGACAAACATTTTTAAATGGTCAGCCTTTGCAGATATAGAGGGTGCATCGGTTGTTGGTACCGAGGGGGTTGACAAAAGCATTTTCAACTGATCTTGAAAAGAAGAGGATGTAAAATCACCATTTCCCGATATCCGGCCATTTTCCAACGCACTGGATATAGTTCCTGCAAATTGAGCCCTTCCCGAGGGAGGCATCATTTTAGCTACGGCCAGTTGTGTCATAAATATACTCTGATGCATGTGAACACCTATGATTGTTGTTTAAAGGGTAGCTTCCGGAACAATGTCCCTGCCGAAGGAGTGTCTCAACAGATATATGCACTCCATAATCTGGGTAGCTTCCGGAATAATGTCCGTTCCGAACCGAACAATATGTCCGGCAGGCTGCTCATAAGCCGGATATTCGTTTCCGCTTCTGGAAACATCTACTCATATTAATAAATTCCAACAAAGCCTATAAAGCCTACAAAATCTTTAAGCAATTATAATGCCAATCAAAAAACCAAATACCTTTTTCAGTATTGTAAATTCAGTATTGTAAATTGATTCCAAGGCTGTTATTTAGACGCATAGACTTCATTTTACAACAAACCAATATAAGGAGGGTGCGTTCCTCCGCTGCCCATAGAATGACAGCGGTTTCCCGCACAAAAATCTATGAAAAAAATATCATCCACACTTCCGGCCAAGGTCCATATTCTGATGCTCCTGGCACTCCAATTATCTCTTATCTTCACTTTTTATCCATCAATCGCTTCTGCTGAAACAGGTTATGTTTCTGATATGCTCATCCTCGGAGTGAGGGAGGGGCCGGGAAGGGAACATAACATCATAAGCACACTAAGGAGCAACAACGCCGTGGAGATTCTTGAAAAAAAGGGGGATTACCTGAAAATAAAGACCGAAGCCGGATATCAGGGATGGGTCGAGGGCCGGTACATCTCTTTTGAACTGCCCAAAACAGTCATTATAGAGAACCTGAAAAATGAAATTGAAGGGCTTCAAAAACGCAGGGCAGAGCTTGAACAAAAAGTTATCTTCATTGAAGAAGAGAATAAAAACCTTGCCACCGAGAACTCCAACCTAAACCTCCGGAACATGGAGATTGAAGACATAAACAGTGAACTTGAAGAGAAAAACAGCTCCCTGGCTGCCCATAACAGCGATATGACCAGACAGATATCCCAACTTTCCGGCAACCAAGAGGAGAGAAAAGAGAAAAGTACCACATCAAGCTCCATTGATACGAAACAAGAGAAGGAGTATCAAAACAGGATATCTGCCCTGGAAGCTGACCTTAGGGATGAAATGGAAAAACGGACAAGTATCGAATCGGAACTTAAAACCGTAAAGGAGCAGTACCATGACATGATAAACAGCTCGGAATCCGAGAATCTGATCCGGATGAGCCAGGAGCTGGAGAGGCTGAGAGAGGAGAATCTTAGGATGTCCCAGGGGCGAAGCTTTACAGATATTTTTATGGCCGGCGGAGATGATCTGCTGAAAACGGCAATGATCAAATGGTTCCTCTCCGGAGCAGGAGTGATGATCGCAGGATGGCTCATAGGAAGGAGCTTTTCAGGAAGCAGCAGAAGAAAAAGGGGATTTCTGAATTAAACCCTAAATCCGATTTCAAGGGCAGCCACACAGGGCTGCCCTTGCAGTAAGGTTGGCAATTTCATTATAACCAACATGGCGGCACCACCGCCACAATCGAAGTAGGGGCGTATTGGATACGCCCCTTAAAATATGGGGACTTTCATATAAAAAAAAATATATATCAAACTTTTTTCTTCAAAGCTTCCATTAAAATATCCCCCATGGTTCCCATTGCCTGGGTTTGACCCTTGAGATTCTCCCCTGCTGTTCCGGCAAACTTCTTCCA
>JADGBO010000116.1 GCA_015231465.1 Desulfamplus sp. | reverse complement strand
TAGGCTCCCCTTCAAATCTTTTCACAAAATCCTCGGAAACAGCTTCAAGCATCTCCGGGGTGATTTCATCTATACGGGCCATCTCCAGGGCCACATCACCCATCTGGACATCGTTCATGGTGCTGAATATCTTTGTTGCATAATCCTCCCCCATTGCGATCATAAAAACTGCTGCCTTCTGGGGACCGGTCATATTTTTGGGATCTATTTTATCCATTTATTTTATCCATCTATTTTATCCATTTATTTTATCCATTTATGAAATCAATCCTCCTTGCTCTTCTCTTTTTTCTCCTGCTCTTCCTTCAGCCATCCCTTTACTATGTTTGCCGAGCGTTCAATATCTTCTTTGGCAAGATATGCCGCTTTTTCAGATATTTTAAGGGTGGAGTAATAGAGTCTGCGCTCCGAAGGGGGAAGACCGGCAATGAAAGCCTCACGCTCTTCCGGGGTCATGGTCTCAAGAAAGTCCCTCTGTTCTTCGGGGTCCATATCTATAAATAAAGTCTCCTCCTCCTGGGCACCGCCCTCAAGGAGTTCCTGGTCATCGGGCTGGGGCAGGGCCGCCTGTTCCGCACTGGTCTGGATATCCTTTGCCGTCTTTACAATGGGCCTGATAACGAAGAGAAAAAGGAGTATAATGAGAAGGATATTGGCTATGGTACGGCCATACTCCTTCTGGATCATCCGCCAGCCCCTGAGTTCATCATCCACATCCCCCATCTCGGCAATGGATGCAAAGGGAAGACACTGCATGGTTACCTGATCTTCCCGCTCCTCATTGTATCCCATGGCCTTGGCCACAATCTGCTCGAAACGCTGCATGTCTTCGTCCGATCGCGGCAAATAGGTTCTGACGCGATTTCCGGTATCATCGGTTCTGTCCTCATAGGTTCCGTCAATTACAGCGGCAACCGAGACGCGTTTTATGAGAGCCATGGGTTTTATGGTCTCGCTGGTCCTGCGACTGATCTCATAATTTACGGTTTCACTGGACTTACTCAGCTCCTCCAACGTGGCATTACCGTTGGGATCGTCCTCGGGGACAATGGGATCCACCGTGGAAGGCTCCCCCTCATCCTCAATGCGTTTCCTGCCGGACTCGCTCATGAGCTTTTTGCTTCGTATAAAAGTGTTGTTCAGTTGAAGGGGGTCGTATATCTCCTCACTGACGCTGTTGGTACTGAAATCCATTTCAGATACCACCCTCACAATTGCCCGATCCTTGCCCACGATTCTCTCAAGCATGGTCTCTATACGCTTGGCAAGATCACTCTCGTAACGATCCTTGTACTCATACTGGTTTCTGGCAAGATTTTGAAAGCTCTCCTGATCCTTCTGTTTCTGTTTTTCGGCCATTGTACTTGCTTCAAAAAGAATGCGGCCGGCAGTATCAACTATGGTAACCAGCTCAGGAGTGAGATCCTCAATGGAGGATGCCACAAGATGGGCAACCGCGGCAACCTTTTCATCATCTATGTCGGATTTGAGTTCAAGCATTATGGATGCCGAGGGCTTCTTGGTCTCTTCCACAAAAACCGAATCCTTGGGAAGCACGATCATGACTTTGGCATCTTTTACCTCTTCAAAGGACCTTATGGTCCTTGCCAGCTCTCCCTGGATGGCCCGGAGACGATTTATTTTCTGGACAAACTCGGTGGTTCCGAAGTCGGTCTGATCAAAGATTTCATAACCCACACCCGATCCCTTGGGAATGCCCTGGCTTGCCATGGAGAGCCTGACATCGTAAACCTGGGCTTCGGGAACCAGAATGGTGGTGCCGCCATTCTGAAGTTTGTAAGGAAGATTGGAGGCCTTGAGCTTTTCGACAATGATGGATGCATCCTCTTCTGAAAGTTCTGTATAGGCAACCCGGAATTCGGTCTTGTTGGCCCAGATGAACATGGTTGTAAAACCTGCTATCATAACCACAACAAGGCTGCCCAGCAAAATTTTTCTGTAAAGGGTCATCTCCCTGAATATTTTTACGACCTGTTCAACAAAAGGATTCATAATTACCATCTCCCTCAAAGTCACTTAGAATGACATATTTTTCATCTCTTTATAGGCTTCCATGGCTTTGGAGCGTACAGCGGTGAGCAGTTTCAGCGAAGACTCTGCCTTTCCAATGGCCAGCATCCCTTCGTGGATACCCACATCGCCCTTTATGACACCCTCGATGGCGTCATCGGCTATGTGCTGTCTCTCATTGACATCCTTAACCGCAGAATTGAGCCGCTCCACAAAAGAGGGGTCCCTTCTCTCCATCCTCTGATAAATAGGTTCTGTATTCAAGGAGAGTTTACCCCTCTCCATGGGATAAGATATTTGGGATATTCGGGATATGGGCTGCATAGGATTCATAACATCACCTTAAAATAACTGTTCATGAAAATTACTGTTTTCCAATCTCAAGGGCTTTGGCGGTCATGGCCTTTGTATTTGCGATTGCAGTTGCACTGGCCTCATAGGCCCTTTTTGCAACAATCATGTCCGCCACCTCGGTGAGGTGATCCACATTGGGCATGGCCACATAACCGGTATCAGGATCGGCATCGGGATGGGCAGGATTGTAAACAAGTCTGAAATCCTCCTGGGACTTGATAATTTCAGCCACGTCACAACCTGTTCCCCTGCTCTCCCGGGGAGGAACCCCAAACTCAATGGGAGAGAACTCCACAACTCCAATTTCCCGGGCCTCTTTCTCCTTTTTCTGGGCCTTGTCAAGGGCTGTCTCGAAATTATCTATGTCTTTTCCCTTGAATATAACCATTTGACGGCGGTAGGGTCCCCCTTCCTTGGTACGGGTGGTATCCACGTTGGCAAGGTTCTGGGAGATGAGATTCATTTTGGTTCTGTGGGCTGCAAGGCCCGTGGCACTTATTCTTGTGGAATCCATTAAATATGTCATGATTTATCTCCCTCCTTCCTGAATTGAATGCTTGAGAATCGTCATTTTTCTGATGAGCATCTCGGCTGTGCTTCTATACTTAATATTGTTTTGCATAATGTTCATCATTTCAGTATCTATATTCACGGAGTCCAGATGATTTTCATCCACTGATTCCGTATTATACAATTTAAAAGAGAAAGGGGGCTCCTCCTCCACTCCCGGAAGGTGTTTTTCATGGGTCATGTGAATCTTCTGGGGGGGAGGTGCCTCACCCATGGCCTTTTCCAGGGTTTTTAAAAAATCAAGATCCCTTGGTTTGTAACCTATGGTATCCATATTGGCAATATTCCCTGCGATAAGATTATGACGTTTTGCAGATATATCCAACGAGTGGGAGAGCATATCGAAGGTTCTGTTGTAAAGTCTTGAAGTACTCATGGGACACCTTTTAAAACCCTTTAAAAATTATAAAAAAGCAGCTTGAAAAAGAGATTTTTTGGGCTTGATCATCTTTTCGGCCAGTGTCGCCATCTTGTAGGGGCAGACCTGTGTGTCTGCCCTGGTGAAGGGCGAACACACAGGTTCGCCCCTACGTTGCTGGCCGAAATAATGATCAAGGCCGATTTTTTCTATTTTCCCTGATAGAAAAGCAAATTCCATGCCTTAAAAAATATCTTTTATATTAAAGTCCCAATATTTTAAGTAGGGGCGTATTGCATACGCCCCTTTCATTGTTCGTTGTGTCCGCCGGGGCATGGCCGTTACATAGTTTTCCAGATAATGAAATTGGCAACCGTATTGTAGGGGTAGTCCCCTGGGGCTGCCATTAAGGGGGCTGCCTTTAAGAATGGATTTGCTGAAATATTATTCCGGAACCCGAGGATAATGTTTGATTGCCGGATATGGAAAAGCAAATAAACGGTGGATTTTCAAAAACTGAAGAGAAAGGGAAGAGATAATCGGGGTCAGAGATCGAGGAACTCCTCTATCCACGCTTATCCTTATATTCATTGAGCTTGTTTCTAAGGGTTCTGACGGTTATGCCCAGTATCTTTGCCGCATGGGTGCGATTTCCCTGGGTAGTGTCAAGGGCACTATATATCATCTGCTCCTCCATCTCCTTCAGGGAGGTCAAGGGGATGGCGGTTCCGGAAGAAGAGAGGGATTCCGGACTCTCTTCGGCCCGGGGTTGCTCCAATGATGCCGGCCCCCCCTCCCCGGATTCCATAGGGAGAAAGTCCTCCATCATCAAATCCCCGGAAGCGATAAGCTCCTCCTGGGCAAGAAGAACCGCCCTGTGTATTATATTTTCAAGCTCCCTCACATTTCCCGGAAAACTCTGGCGGCTCAGAAGTGAAAAGGCCTCATCCGTCATACCTTTGACATCCCTGGCGTCAATAATCGAATATTTCCTGATGAAATAGTCGCATAAAAGTTTCAAGTCACCCATCCTTTGACGCAGGGGGGGCAGGACAAGGGGGATGGTATTGAGCCTGTGGTAAAGGTCTTCCCGGAACTCTCCGTTGGCGATGCTCTCCTTGACATCACGGTTGGTGGTGGCAACGATACGGACATCCACCCCAATGGGCTCGCTTCCCCCCAGGCGGTCCACCACCTTTTCCTGGAGTACCCTTAGAAGCTTGGCCTGGAGGTGATAGGCCATCTCGGTTATCTCATCGAGAAAAAGAGTACCCCGGTGGGCAAGTTCAAACTTACCCTCCTTTCTGGCCACGGCACCGGTAAAGGCACCTTTTTCATGGCCAAAAAGCTCACTCTCCAGAAGATTTTCAGGCAGTGCGGCACAGTTGATGGCCACAAAGGGCATATCCCGCCTTCGGCTGTTATCGTGGATCAATCTGGCCACAAGCTCTTTACCTGTACCGCTCTCTCCCTGGATCAACACGGAAGCCGTACTGTCGGCAACCCGTTTTGCCAGGGTTAAAATCCGCTGCATGGATTTGTCACAGGTAATTATCTCCACACCTTCGGGTTCTCTAGACTCCCCCTGATCCCGACCCATGCCTTCCCGTAAAGGGCCTGAAGTGCCAGGGGATGAACCGCTGCCCGGTCCCGACCGGCCTGAACCGCCTCCGGATGGGCCGCTGCCCGGTCCCGGCCGGCCTGAACCGCCTCCGGATGGGCCGCTGCCCGGTCCCGGCCGGCCTGAACCGCCTCCGGATGGGCCGCTGCCCGGTCCCGACCGGCCTGAATCGCCCCCGGATGGGCCGCTGACCAATCCCGGCCGGCCTGAACCGCCCCGGGCCAGGGAAGTTTTTCCTTGATATCTTTTGACCAGATAGCTTGCCGTAAGGGTTATCTGCTCCATGGAGAGAGGCTTTACAAGGAAATCAAAGGCTCCGTTTTTCATAAGAGCCACAGCCTCTTCAACCAGGGGGCGACGGGATATAACCATGAGTTCCGTTTCCGGGGAAAGAGCTTTTACACGATGGAGAAAATCCATGGCATCAAACCCGGGGGTCTCCAGGTCTGCAACCACAAGGAGAAATTTTCTGGTGGAAAGAATATTTTCGGCATCTGTTCCATTATGCACTGAATCCACCTTAAAACCACTCTCTTCAAGGACCCGGGTCATCTCCAGCCGTTCCCTGAACTGCTCCTGTATAATAAGTACCCTGTTATCCAATGAGGCAGCCCCTTATGAGTTGGAAAGAGTTTCGGCAAGGGTCAGGGTGGAGAGCCTCTCCCTGGCAAGCCTTGCCCATATGGAGTCTTCAGTGTCGGCGACCCTTTCAAAGGTCTCTTTGGCCTTCTCAAGGGCATTGGCCTTCTGATAGGCATCACCGAGCATAAAGGCAATATCTGAACCATCATATCCTGCATTGTCTGATAATTTAAGGGCCATGGTAAATGACTCCGCGGCCTTCACAAATGAACTTGTCTCCACATGGGCCTTGCCAAGGGCCCGGTAGGTATTGGACATGAAATCGTAATTCTCCCCTGGTGCCGAGGCGTACTCCTTAAGGGCCCTTTCAAGAAGGGTCACCACATCCCCCCAACTGCCCCGGGACGCATGTACATCAGCCTCCCTGTTCAATATATTCCCCTTCTCAATTCTGTCCCGGGAGATCACAAAAGCATCAGCGTAATAGTCCAGGGCCGACTCCCCATCCTCCTTTTTGAAAAAGATATCACCCATTCGCACCATGGCATTTACCTTGTCTGAGCCGTCCGGGGCCCTGTCCAGATAGGATTGAAATATACCCAGGGCATCGTCATCCCTGTCGGTCTCATCCATGGCAATGGCAAGGGAGAGGATAAGTTCAAGGGTTTGATCCGGCGGCTCGTATCCATTATAAGCTCTGCTGAGCTGTTGAAAAGCCTGTTCATAAAGATGGGCATCAAGATAGGAGAGACCTGTCAGCAGATGAATGAGGGGGCTTTCAAGGCGATCCAGAAGAATCCTTGCACCTTCATAGGTACGCAGTACATATGTATAATTACCGGTTCTTAAATTTTCATCAAAAAGCGATTCATATGCCTGCTGCATAAGCTTCACCGCATCATAGCGAAGTCCTGTGGGATGGGTTGCAAGAAGGGTCTCTATCTCCTCTATGCTCCTCTGATATTCCCCTTCCCGATAGTAAAGCTCGGCAAGACGCATCATGGCCACCCGGGAGAGGGCATGATCTGCAAAGTCGGTTTTGACCATTTCATACAGCTCTTCCACCCTGGTTCTGTCCGAAAGACAGAGGGCCAAACCCATGGCACTGCCGAGAAAGCCTTCGGTGCCTGGAAACTTGTCCATGACAAACTCATAGACCTTTTTTGCCCTCTCCATCTTTTTTTCATTGGCATAGGTATCCCCCACACGGGTCATGACCATGTGCTTGTCCGGAAGATCGAAAAAAATATTGTAGGCTTTATTGAGATTCTCCCGGGCATGCTCATTTCTGCCAAGGGCAAACTCGGCATCTCCAATGCTCATGAGAACTTCGGGGGATTCAAACATTATCTCGGGATTGGTGCCCACCAAAGCTGTCAAAAGATCCCTTGAATCAATATAGTGGAGTTTCTTGAAAAGGGCCTTGCCAAGCCCCACACCGGCAGCCACCGCATAGACACTTTCGGGATGCTTTTCAAAAACCTCACTGTAATACTCCATGGCCTTCTCCATGTATTCCTTACGGTGATGTATCTTTCCAAGGTGATACATAACCTCTGGAATCCCGGCATAATCAGGATAATCATCCATCACGATGGTGAAGTGTCCCTCCGAGGCAGCACTGTTTCCCAGGTCATCAAAGATAAGACCCAGGGCCGTATGGGAATAGGGACGATACAAGGAGTCCGGCCAGTTTACAATAAAAGATTGAAAAAGGGATTCTGCATGTATGAGGGAATTTAAATCATCCCCTTCTATGGATTGATAAATGGATTGATAATATGCAAAGGCCCTTAGAAGTTCGGCCTTTTCAAGGCAGTCTTTGGCCCCCCCGGCCATGTATCCGTCAAGGAGGTCATGGGCGTTCTGCCACTGGAACTGCTTCAGGAGAATGGATGCTTTTTTGAGATCACGGTCATTGCACCCATCCAGATCAGCCTCAAAGACCATATCGCTTATGTCACCTGCCCTGCCTGGAATCCTGTTTTTGGAAGAGCCGTAGGAATCCCTTTTTATCATATCTGCAATGGAGCCGGCTCCCGGAAACGGGGGCAGGGGAGTAAAATGCACCGAAGGCATGGAAGATTTGGCCGATGGAGCGTCCCCCCTGGATAGGGTGGATGTATCATCTGCGGGTTTATCCGAACCAGAGGGGGCTGACCCGGCCTGGGCATGGCTCTCCTTCCCGGCTCTACCCGTATCTGTACCGGCCCTGCCGATATCTCCACCGGTCTTGTCTGGACCATCCCGGCCCGGAAGGGGTGTAAAATTGACGGTCAAATTAAGTCCATTGTCGTCCCATTGGGAAGAGGCTGCCTTGAAAGGAACCATGCCCGTAACAATTATCGCAAGAACGTTACCGGGAAGGCTTTCCAGCTCGACGGATTTAAAGATTACACCATCTCCGGAACCTGGCTTCATGGAACTTGAAGGGGCCGCATCCTTGAGGGCAATGAGAACCTCCTTGTCGTCAACAAGAATAACCTTCACCGGTATCTTTTGGGAGAGCTGAAGACGGAGGCTGGAGGGCTTGTCACCGGGGGATATTCCCATAAGTTCTGCTGCCCGGGAAAGGGAAACGGAAAAGAGAATCGGCATGGAGAGAACAGAGAGGGCCAAAAGAAGTGTGCAAAATAGTTCCGCTCTTTTTTTTGATAGCTTTATCATCTCTAAGATTCACCTTGTAAAAAAGTAATCAGCCGTCAGCCCTTATAGCTTTCCAGATAATGAAATTGGCAACCGTACTCCAGGGGCAGTCCCTTGCGGCTGCCCTTAAGAATGGATTTACTGAAATATTATTCTGGAAGTCTATTCTCTAAGAAAATTCAAATTGTGTCTCTAAGAAAATGCAAATTGTGTGCCTTAAAGCAAGGGATATAAAACCAAGGGGGAACCATCGACGGTCTGGAGAGTGGACAAAGCTCTCTTTCTCCGCCATATTTCAAGTACTTAGGGGAACCATCGACGGTCTGGAGAGTGGACAAAGCTCCGGAGGGTGGATTCATACAAAGGGAAATTCCTGTTCCTGATCGATATTCATCTTCTTTATCTTCTCCACCAGTGTCGTGCGGTTCATTTTCAACATCTCCGCTGCCCTTGCCTTTACCCAGTCGGTCTCTTCAAGGGCATGGCATATCAAGGCCTTCTGGTATGCTTCCACAGCTTCGTTAAACCCCATGCCTTTTTGAAAAACAGCCGAAACAGAAGGCATGGCATCCATGGAAATCGCCTGGGAAGTGATATGCCCCGGGAGATCGTCAAGGGTTACAATCCTGCCGTCCACCATGACAGAGAACCTCTCAACAAGATTCTCCAGCTCCCTTACATTACCGGGCCAACTATATCGGGAAAGAGCCTCCATAACTTCATCGGAGTACTCCTTGAAAGAGTCTCCATGGCTCCTGATCCCGATTTTTTTCTGGAAATGTTCGATGAGAATAGGTAAGTCCGATATTCTTGCACGAAGCGGAGGCACATGAACCGGTATAACATTCAAGCGATAAAAAAGATCCTCACGGAAAGTACCCTCGGCAATGGATACGGCCAGATCCTTGTTGGTGGCTGAAATTATACGAATATCAATATCTGTGGAAGAGATACCCCCCACCCGTTCAATTTTACGCTCCTGCAGGGCACGAAGGAGTTTCACCTGGAGATCAGGACTCATGTCGCCTATCTCATCAAGAAATACGGTGCCCTTGTCGGCCAGTTCAAACCTTCCCTGCCTGGCTCTGTGGGCACCGGTAAAGGCTCCCTTTTCATGGCCGAAAAGCTCGCTCTCAAGAAGCTCCGACGGAATGGCACCACAGTTTATGACGACCATGGTTTCACCACACCTGTAACTATTTGTATGTATGGCCCTTGCGACAAGCTCCTTTCCGGTTCCGCTCTCACCGGTAATAAGCACGGAAGCATCGGACAGGGAGACCTTCTTTATTACACCCAGGACACTCTTTACGGCATCGCTCTCCCCTGCTATTTCATCGCAGCAGAACGGCCTTTCACATGTGGTATCTGTCATTATTTCAATATCTTCTTCAGCTTGTCAGAAATAGCCTCGGCAGTGAAAGGCTTTACCACATAGTTGGAAACACCTGCCTGGACCGCCTCTATAACATTCTGCTTCTGGGCTTCGGCTGTTACCATGAGAAAAGGAACCTTGGCATACTTTTTACTTGACCTTACAGATTTCAACAGTTCCAGTCCCGTCATCTTGGGCATATTCCAGTCTGAAATGATCAAGTCAATATCATTCCTTTCAAGTGATTCCAGTGCCGTGGTTCCATCATCTGCTTCCAAAAGATTCTTGAAACCAAGCTGTTTCAAAATATTTTTCAAAATTCTGCGCATGGTTGCAAAATCGTCCACAATCAAAACTTTGATGGATGTATTCATTGATTCAAATCTCCTTATCTTTCAGTCAGCAGAACAAACTTGATTATACAAAACAGCACCAGTTTGAGGCACCGTACCGCCAGATACCATTGCAATTGACATATGTACATTATACAAAACAGCACCAGTTTCAGGCACCGTACCGCCAGATACCATTGCAATTGACATATGTACCGGTATCATATCAACAATTATCTTTCAAAACAAACTTCTATGGT
>JADGBO010000115.1 GCA_015231465.1 Desulfamplus sp. | reverse complement strand
ATAACTGATCTTCTCCTGCTCGGTTGTCATCTCTTTTGATTCCTTTTCCTGGGCAAAAAGCTGGCTTCCGGAACAGAGAATGACTCCGGATGTGAGAAGTGCAAAAGCATTTTTAAATCGCAAAATTCGACTCCTTTAATGTTGTTGAAATTATAGTTTTTTAAATTTTTTGACGGAACCCATAAAATCAGGCAGTCTTATTATAGATATATGCAGATGAATTGATACTCTCATACCTTATTATTATGTGGTATCAATTCATCTGAGAAGAACTATAACGGAACCTGTCGCCTGAGAACCTGTCACCTGGGAACCCTTGCTATCAGATTTGACTTTGAATATCAATGACTGATTGCAATGAGACCTATTCCAAATATAAAAAAATTCATACCGGTTTCTGTAACCTCAAGAGTTGTAAGTTCTCATATCCCACACCATATATTGTGGTTATATATTGCATTGCAGTACTATCAGTAGTGGTCAATGGGAGAACTTATCACTCACGAGCTGTAAAGATGTCTATTCCAATATAAGGAATTCATATCTGTTTCTACCGCCCTCTTTGGCCTGATATAAAAGCTGATCCGCAAAATCCACAAGTTGTCTTGGAAACATGAGGTTGGAAGGTACAACCGATGCAACCCCGAGACTTACGGATATGTAGTCCGAGATAAGTGAATCTTCATGGGGAATTTTAAGCTTCTCAATATCGGACAAAACTCTTTTGGCCACTGCTTTGGCTCCGTTCATGTCTGTATCCGGCAGGATAATTCCAAACTCCTCGCCGCCGTAGCGTGCCACAAAATCACTGCTTCTTCCAGGCACGAGATTGATCGCTTCTGCCACTTTTTTCAGGCAGTCGTCCCCCATAAGATGGCCGTAACGGTCATTGTAAAGTTTGAAATAGTCAATATCGAGCATGATAAGGGTGAGATAGTGCTGGTTTCTTTCGCATCTATGCCACTCCTTTTCAAGGACATCGTCAAACCGCCTTCTGTTGGGAATTTTTGTGAGACCGTCAAGATATGAGATGGCCTCGAGTTTTCTGTTTGCCTGGGCAAATTCCCTGTTGAGGGTGAAAAGTTTCCTGTTGTAACGGTTGATGGATATATGTCGGTAGATGAAAAATGCCACTATAAAAGAAAAGACCAGGCCCGATTGCCAGAGCAGATCATGATTCACTCCCTTCTCATATGTGACGCGTATCCAGTTGTGGAAAAGATTGTTCTTCTCCTCGGCTGAAAGTGAGTGGATGGCCTTTTCCATTATTCCGAGAAGAATCCCGTTATTTTTATGCACTCCTGATCGAAACTCAACCCTGTGGGATATCTCTCCCGATATTTTTATGTCGAACATCCTGCGGTTCTGGATGTGATGACCTATTTCCGGCAGAGTATGGATGAACCCGAACAGCTCTCCCCTTTGAAGCATTCCAAGCCCCCGGGGCACACTTTCCACATTCACGAATTTTATGGCAGGATATTTTTTAACAATATCGTCATGGAAAATGGAATTTTCCACTATGCCTATCTCTTGATCTGTAATGTTATCAAGGGATGTTATGAAAAGGGAGCCGCTGTCCGTGGCGATCACCAGGGGGTACTCCACATAGGGGGTTGTCAGGAGTATATCTTTGATCTCTGACCCATGTACCATTGACAGCAGGTCGCATTTGCCATTTTTTATCTCCTCGGCAGCAGATTCCTGATTTTCCACAACCACCCATTTCAGCTTTACACCCATCTTTTTAAAGATCGCTTTGTAGTATCCCGCAATGATGCCCTCATAGCTGCCGCCTTCCACTGCCTGTTCATAGGGGGGATTGTCAGGATTTTGAATACAGACGCATATCTCTTTTTTCTGCTCAAGATAGAGTTTTTCAGCCGCAGTCAATGATTCTATGGAAGCAAAACCCTCAATGGTTCCAATCCATTTTTCAAAAAGGCTCTGATACTGACTTGATGTGACATTTTCCATGGCCTTTCTGAGAATTTTATCAAGAATGGGCCAGTCATCACGAACAGCCATCTGAAGGGGAAGATCCCGGGAGAGTTCAATCTCCATGATAACTTTGATCCCCTGGATAAAGTTTTTGCGAATGGCATGGTTGATGCCCCCAAGGGTTCCTATGAAAGCATCCACTTTTCCCATGGAGAGCTGATTGAGGCCATCCTCGTTATTTTTTACGAGAACGTAATCCGGCCCGGGATACTCATCCATAACAAGTTCAGTGGTTGCATAACCCTCCGGTGCCGCGATCCTGTAGCCCTCCATTTGGGTGATGGAGGAGAATTTTTCCAATCTGTCGTCGGTACCCACAAGCACCTTGACAAGCTTCATGTAGGGAGGGGTGAATATGAGATACTCCTCCCTTTCGGCTGTTTTCCAGATGCCCGGGAAAAGATCAATCTCCTTTCTTTTACCCATCTCAAGGAGTTGCGGCCAGGAATAGCCGTTTATAAAGGTAAATTTCAGGTCAACCATCTCCCCGAGCAGGGAGATGTAATCCATTACAAATCCTGATGGTTTGCCGTTCTCTACGTAGTCAAAGGGTGGCCAGTCAAGTTCATTGGCCACCCTTACAATGGGGTTTTCCTGGATGAAGGCCTTCTCCTCCGGCGTAAGGGTTATTTTTTGGGAAGGGTAGATGTTTCGATAACCGAGCCACTTTTTTTCAAGTTCTATCAGCTCTCCCGGGGCAAGGGATGCCAGAGCTTTGTCAAACATGGCCTGCAGAAGGGGCATATCTTTTCTTACCAGTATATGAAGCTGTTTTTTTGCACCCATGTCATACTCTTCAAACCATCCTGTTATCTTCAGAGAGTCGAAATAGTGCTTTTCAAACATAAAGCGGGCCACGGCAGAGAGTTCAATAGCAGCATCTGCCTTACCGTCCGCAATGGCCCGGAAAGCATCTTCCATGTTTTTAACGATGAGAATATTGATATCGGGATAGTGTTTTGACAGAAATTCTTCATAGGCCCATCCCTTTGGTGATGCAACTATTTTACCCTTTAACTGCCCAATGGAAACAACGGGCCTGGCATATCTTGAAACAATAAAAACGGTTTTGTCCCGAAAGTATGGTTTTGTGAATAAACCATACTGCTCTCGATCCCGGGTCCAGTAAGCGGATTGAAGTACATCTATATCTCCCTTCTGGAACATCTCCACCAGCTCCGACCAGTTATAGCCGTTGATGAATTGAAGTTCTATTCCCAGTCGCCGGGCCAGCATATTAATTAAATCAATGCTTAATCCAAAGGGCTGACCTGAAACGGCAAAATCAAAGGGCGGCCAGTCAAGCTCATTGCTCACCCTTATCACGGGATGTTCTTTTATGAACTCAGTCTCTTCGTCGGTAAGGGCCAAAATGACCCGGGATGAATTGTGATGGAACGCTGATGCCGGATATGCAGTTAAGGATATGAACACAATAAAAATATATAGACAGCAAGAAAATATCTTATAATTATAGAAAAAAATATGATTGTGCATTCCCAAATCCTCCATTGGATTCCCAAATGACACCCACGCCCTGGCGGGACATCACAAAACATGAAAGCTGTCAGGCGCGTACTCATGGTTGGCGGCTTATGAACTGCGGCCTTCGTATTCGATCCCAGGGGGCAAGTCCGAAATAACTTTCCTTTTTTTGGCATCCTTCATAATCCATCAAAAGTAGTTGACACTTTTTTTGAGATAATTCCCGAAAAATGGGAATGTAGCTCCAGAAAGTGTAAACTGGCAAATGAAGGATGCCCTTTTTTTATATGAAAGTCCCCATATTTAAGACTCCCGGGACTTTCATCGCTTCGATTGTGGCGGTCAGCCGCCATGTTGGTTATAGAAAAACGGCGAGAAAACCCCAACCCTTGTGGGTGAGGTGGTTGACCGCTATACAGCAACTTCAGACATTATCGACAAGGTTTAGGGCATTATGGGTGTTGACTTTGACTTAGGGCATTATGGGTGTTGACTTTAACTTAGGGCATTATGGGCATTGACTTTAAGCTTGAACTTATTTGCCATTTTTGGGGCAACACTTTACTATTATAGTTTAATATTTAATATGTCAATCTCTTACTTTATCCTGGATGAGGATTTCAAGTCAGCCGCGGTCATCAGTCATCCGATACCAACCGCCGGTCATCAGTCATCCGGGCCATGATCATCATTTCGCCCAAGGATTGTAGGGGCGAGTTCCATACCCGCCCGTTTTATCTTGAAAATGAGAGGCTTTTTTGATATTGCTTTGAGCAGTTGAAATTTTTCAACATGACATGAATCTTTAGGAATGGGTTTTAAATAACGAGCCCCTTAAATCCGGGGTGTCTAAAAATCAATTTGATGCCCAGATCGTGATGATGTAGAGACGCAATGTGTCATCTTCGGGGGGCTGAACGGCAGCCAGGGCGGTTTGATCTGAACCTTAATAGATATGGAGGATAGTTTATGAGAGATGTTGTAATAGTAAGCGGTGTCAGAACCGCGGTGGGTTCTTTTGGCGGTGCTTTGAAGAGTGTCCCTGTGGTGGAGCTTGGAACCGCTGTAATGAAGAGCGTTCTGAAAAAGGCAGGGTTGAGGCCTGCAGTGAACGATGCCATGAAGTCCAATGGACCCGACGTTCTTAAAGACCAGGACTCCATAGAGCTTGAACAAAAGGGCTATGATTATGATGATTCCCTGACACCGGTGCAGATTGACGAGGTGATCATGGGCAATGTTCTCCAGGCCGGGCAGGGGCAGAACACGGCACGCCAGGCAATGATTGCCGCAGGTATCCCCCGTTTTACAACCGCGTTTACGGTAAATAAAATCTGCGGTTCCGGTCTCAAGGCCATTGCCCTTGGGGCCCAGGCAATAAGGGCCGGGGATGCCGATGTAATCCTTGCCGGCGGCCAGGAGAGCATGAGCAATGCTCCCATGGCTCTCCTTGATGCAAGGTGGGGCCATCGCATGGAGCTTACCGGTGTGGGGAATATACATGATCTCATGGTATATGATGGCCTTTATGAAATTTTCTATGGCTATCACATGGGTGTTACCGCCGAAAATATCGTCGAAAAATACTCCATAACCCGTCAGGAGCAGGATGAACTGGCCCTTTTGAGCCATACCCGGGCCCTTGGGGCGGTCAATGACGGCACCTTTGCCGGTGAGATTGTGCCGGTCACCATAAAATCAAGGAAAAAGGAGATTGTGGTGGACAGGGACGAGCGTCCCATGGAGACCAGCATGGAACAGCTCGGAAAGTTGAGACCCGCCTTTAAGAAAGATGGCAGTGTCACTGCCGGCAATGCTTCCGGTATCAATGACGGTGCCGCTGCCGTGCTTCTCATGGATGGGGATACCGCTGACAAACTGGGTCTTGAAAAGCTGGCTAAAATCAAGACATTTGCCTCCGGAGGTCTTGACCCCGCTTATATGGGACTTGGTCCTGTTCCGGCCGTTAATCTTGCCCTTGCAAAGTCCGGCATGAAAATTGGTGATCTTGACTTGATTGAACTCAACGAAGCCTTTGCCGCCCAGGCCATCGGGTGTATGCGGGAGCTTGGCATTGATGTGGAAAAACCCAACGAGCTGGGCAGCGGAATATCCCTGGGACACCCCATCGGATGCACCGGAGCCCGCCAGATGGTCACCGCCATCCATCAGATGAAGCGCAAGGCCTATTCCACAGGACTCATATCCATGTGCATCGGCGGCGGCATGGGAATGGCCATGATCATTGAAAGATGACCTTTTCATATCTGGATTTCCCTTTACATAAGGCAGACGGGGTGTTAAAAAATCAGTTCTTTTTACTCGCTTGCTTTTGAACTCTTCTCTTTGAAAAAAATTTTTGGTAGTCCATAACATGTAGTGATGGCGGAATAGCTATGACTTGGATACTCTCCGTTTGCTCTGGTTAAAATCACTACCTGTTGAACACTACCCATTTTTTAATGGTTCGGGGGTGTTGAATATAACCGGGCGGCCCACCGCGGCTTCGAAAACCTAAACCCCCCCATTAAATTAATCGGATCCGGGATTTTTATCCCATTTTTATTTATAGGGGTATATATTATGGATATAAGCAGAAAACTCGGAATTATGATTTTTACAGGCGTTCCGGCCATTATGGGCGGAGGCATTGTATATCATTTTTTTGGAAGCTATACTGAGGTTATGATTTTCGAAGGTCTTCTATATTTTGCTGCACTTGGATTCACTGCAAGATAGACCGATAGCAGTGATCCATCAAAAACCCGGGACGGAGTCCATTTCCGCCTCGGGTTACACTTTTTTTATTTGTCTGAATCACTGATTACAGGGATTTTTTCTGATTATAACGGATTTGGAGGTTGGGCTTTTTGCGGAAAATTTTTTATATGAAAGTCCCCGCAGTTTCAGAACTTTCATTGTTCGTTGTGCCCGCAGGGGCATGGCCGTTGTTGAAAAATGAAGGATGCCCTAAAAAGTATAGATATAGATGAGGTATTATGATTACCAGGCAATTAATAAAAAAAGAAATTGACACTATCCCAGAGAATTATATCGAAGTGCTTTATAAGATTATAAAGGCACTTCAGATATCGAATCGGTCGGATACAATAAAAAAAAAATCCAATACAGATTGGTTACAGTTTATCAATGAAACTTATGGATGCCTTGCATATGACCCAATTGAGAGAGGAAAACAGGGGGAATATGAAATTCGTGAGGAATTCAAATGACCTTTTTGCTTGATACCAATGTATGTATCAAATATTTAAACGGAAAATCTGAGAAAATTCGAGAACATATTGAATTTATAGAGCCTGATGATGTTGTATTATGTTCGATTGTAAGAGCCGAGTTAATTTACGGGGCTATGAAAAGCAAGAATCCTGAAAAGAATCTTGAAATACAAAAAAAATTCATGAACAGGTTTATTTCATTTCCATTTGATGATGATTCAGCCAGGATATATGGTGAAATTCGTTCAGAATTAGAAAAATTAGGAACTCCTATAGGTCCAAATGATCTTATGATTGCAGCCATTGCCATTCAGAATGATGTTGTCTTAGTTACTCACAATACAAAGGAATTTGGAAGAATAAAAACATTAAAAATAGCCGATTGGGAATAATTTAATTTTTATATGAAAGTCCCCGTCGTTCAAGGACTTTCATCATTTCGATTGTGGCGGTAATGCCGCCATGTTTATTTTATATGAAAGTCCCTATATTCTAAGCTTCCCTGGATTTTCATTGTTCGTTGTGCCTGCCAGGGCATGGCCGTTATATGAAAGTCCCCATATTTTAAGGCTCCCGGGACTTTCATTGTTAGTTGTGCCCGTCAAGGCATGGCCGTTATACGCAGTATGCATATATTTTTTAAGGAATATAGATGATAGAACAGGATAATAATGTTACCAGTATCGAGAAGGAGATGAAGCAGTCCTATCTCGAATATGCCATGAGCGTCATCATCGGAAGGGCCCTGCCCGATGTGAGGGATGGTTTGAAACCGGTCCACAGGCGGGTGCTTTTTGCCATGCGTCAGTTGAAAAACGACTGGAACAAACCCTACAAGAAGTCGGCCAGGGTAGTGGGTGATGTCATTGGTAAGTACCACCCCCATGGCGATTCCGCAGTCTATGACACCATTGTCCGCATGGCCCAGGATTTTTCCCTCCGTTACCCCCTGGTGGACGGCCAGGGCAATTTTGGGTCCGTTGACGGTGATTCACCTGCTGCCATGCGTTATACAGAGATCAGAATGCGCAAGCTGGCCCATCAGATGCTCGCTGACCTTGACAAGGAGACCGTTGACTGGATCCCCAACTATGACGAGACCATGGAGGAACCCTCAGTACTTCCCACAAAATTTCCCGCCCTTATTGTCAACGGCTCGTCGGGCATTGCCGTGGGTATGACAACCAATATACCCCCCCACAACATAGGTGAAGTCTGCGAGGCCATAACGGCCCTTCTTGACAATCCTAACATGAGCATTGCCGATATCATGGGCTACATTCCAGGGCCTGACTTTCCCACCCACGGCATAATCCACGGGAAAAAAGGGATATATGATGCCTATACCACAGGCAGGGGCATTATAACCATCCGGGCCAAAATGGAGGTGGAGGAGAACAGCAAAACCAAAAAAGAGACCATTGTGGTCACCGAGCTGCCCTATCAAGTGAACAAGGCAAGGCTTGTGGAAAAAATTGACGAACTCATGAAGAGCCGCGTCATTGAAGGGGCCTCCTATGTTCGGGATGAGTCCGACCGCCACGGAATGCGCATTGCCATTGGTCTTAAAAAAGATCAGATTGCCGATGTGGTGATCAATCAACTTTACAAGCATACCTACATGCAGACCGGTTTCGGCATCATTTTTCTTGCCGTCATCAATAAACGTCCCCAGCTTTTCACCATCAAGGAGATTCTGGAACACTTCATAGAACACAGAAAGGAAATGATTGTCCGAAGAACTCTTTTTGATCTGAAAAAAGCCGAGGAGAAGGCCCATATACTAGAGGGACTTACAAAGGCCCTGGATCACTTAGATGATGTGGTGGCCCTTATACGGGCATCGAGAACACCGGAAGAGGCCCGGGAGGGGCTTACCGATCCCCAGGGTTTTGCCTTCTCTCCCATCCAGGCCCAGGCCATCCTTGATATGCGTCTCCAGAGACTCACCGGCCTTGAAAGGGACAAAATAGTTGAAGAGTACAATCTGGTTCTCAAGGACATTGCCTGGTTTCGGGAAATTTTGGACAGTCCGGATGTGGTAAGGGGTATCATCAAGGATGAGATGACGGAACTCAAGACCGAGTACGGGGATCCAAGGCGTACCGAGATTGTGGAACACTCGGGTGATATCAGCATGGAAGATCTTATTGCAGAAGAGGATATGGTGGTTACCATATCGAGAACCGGTTATATAAAGCGCAATCCTGTGTCCCTATATGCCAGCCAGAATCGCGGAGGCAAGGGAAAAATGGCCATGGGTACCAGGGAAGATGATTTTGTGGAGCATCTGTTTGTGGCATCCACCCATCATACATTTTTGTTCATCACAAATATGGGGAAAGTGTATCAGTCCAAGGTTTATGATCTTCCCATGGCAGGCAGATCAAGCCTTGGCAAGGCCATTGTCAACCTTCTCAATTTTGACCCCGGCGAGGAGCTGGCAACGGTTCTCACCGTTCCTGAGTTTGAAGATGAAAAATATGTACTCATGGCCACCAAGATGGGGCGCATAAAGAAAACCGAGCTGATGGCCTACTCCAGGCCCCGTTCCCATGGACTTATAGGTATTAAACTGGCCGATGACGATGAACTAATTGCCGCGAGGATAAGCAACGGAACCATGGATGTTTTCCTTGGCTCCAGGGCGGGCAAGGTGATTCGTTTCCATGAGGATGATGTACGCCCCACGGCAAGAGGGTCCATGGGTGTCCGGGGAATGCGCATCGAGTCTGAAAACAGCTCCGGGGACCGGGTGGTGGCCATGGAGGTACTCAGCCACGGAGAGACCCTTTTGACCGTTACCGAGAACGGCTACGGCAAACGCAGTAAAATTGAAGATTATCGGCTCCAGACCCGGGGGGGCAAGGGTGTGTTTTCCATTCGCACATCAAGGCGTAACGGCATGATGGTATCCCTTCTTCTTGTGGAGGAGAGTGACGAACTTATGGTGGTGACGGACCGGGGCAAACTGATCCGTATTCATGTGGAGGGCATCTCCATAATAAGCAGAAATACCCAGGGTGTCAGACTCATAAACCTCTCCGAAGAGGAGAAGCTCATTGCCGTGGCCCGCCTGCCCGAAGATGACCGGAACACAAATGCCCTTGACGGTGATGGTGACATATCTTCGGATATCCTTGAACCCAACAATATACAAGGCAGAGGCAGTGCCATGCATGATGAACCCTCTAAGGGGCAGTTCCTTGTGGAAGAGGATTTCCTCAAATCCCATGGGGATGAGGAAGATGAGGATTTCCTGGAACCCCATGGGGATGAGGAAGATGAGGATTTCCTGGAACCCCATGGGGATGAGGAAGATGAGGATTTCCTGGAACCCCATGGGGATGAGGAGGATGGGGATTTCCTGGAACCCCATGGAGACAACGGAGATGGGGATTTCATGGAATCCCATGGAGAGGATGACGATTTACCTGGGGATGAAGATGCATGAACACCCGATGATTACATTTATAGACTTCCAGAATAATATTTCAGTAAATCCATTCTCTC
>JADGBO010000114.1 GCA_015231465.1 Desulfamplus sp. | reverse complement strand
ATCTTTGTCGGTGATAATGAAAAAGGGATGATCCTGATGGAAGAAATTGCCAGGATTGGAAAGTGTGGTTTTATGACCAAAGCGGATAAATTGATGACAGGCAGTGGTATGGGTCATTTTGTACAGGAGGTTTTCCTGACTGAAAAACCCCTGACCCCAAAACCCATAGTTGAAGCACCGCCACCCGCTCCCCAAGTAATTGCTCCCCCGGCAGTGGAGAAAGTCTGGGTGGTGGATGAAGCCCATTTTGATTTTGATAAAATTGTCATCAAACCGGCAGGTTTTGAGTTTCTTGACAAAGTTATCGATGTTTTGAAATCCCGCCCCGAGCTTTTTGTCAAAATCCAGGGCCATACGGACAGCATCGGCACCAGAAAATATAATGATACCCTCTCCCTGAGACGGGCAGAGGCTGTAAAAGCATATCTCGCTGATAAGGGGATTGATGAATACCGTATATTCTGCGAAGGGTTCGCTTTTTCAAAACCTGTGGCATCCAATAAAACAGATAAGGGCCGTGCATTGAACAGACGTGTTGAGCTTTTTCCGGTCACAAAATAGTTCAATTTTATTGCGAAGCACTGGGTTTAATACCCCGCCCCTTGGGGCGTTCAATGCCTTTGAAGATACCCCGTCACTTGCGGCGGGGTAGTTCATTAATTTCTACACCCGGCGAGGCGGTTCATCTTGCTGAAGATCATACGGATAAAATTTACCGACCTTGATCATTATTTCGGCCAGCAACGTAGGGGCGAACCTGTGTGTTCGCCCTTCACCAGGGCAGACACACAGGTCTGCCCCTACAAGATGGCGACACTGACCGAAAAGATGATCAAGCCCAATTTACCTGCTTATGACCGATATGGTTATGCCGGAAAGGAGAGATCACCAATGATGGCTGGCATCGCAAAAATTCTCTTGAAACCGCTTCGCTTTTTCGGATATCGTTCCAAAAAAGAATCGACGCCTTTCACTGCTGAAGAACTGCCCCTTCGTGCAGAACTTTTTGGCAGTGACCAAATGAAACAGCATGGCAGAAACCTGGCCAGGGGACATGAGCTGAGTGACAGGCGACTGCCGGACAAACTTTTGTCCCGCCTGTCTGAAAATGAAGCCCTGCTCATTGATGTGTGCAGGCCACTGACCCAAGCCATTGTGAAAAATCGCCTCATTGCTCCGGCCGAAGAGTGGTTGCTGGACAATTTTTACCTGATCGAGGCACAGATCCGTACAGCAAAACAGCATCTGTCAAAGGAGTACAGCCTTGAGCTGCCTCGCCTTTCAAAAGGGCCGTCAGCCGGCAGGCCAAGGGTGTATGACATTGCCCTTGCGATCATCTCCCACGGGGACGGCCGGGTGGACACTGAAAGCCTCAGCAGTTTTGTGGCTGCCTATCAGAGTGTCACCGTTCTGAAACTGGGGGAACTCTGGGCTATCCCCATCATGTTGCGGCTTGCCCTGATTGAAAATTTAAGGAGGATTGCAGCCCGCCTTGCGGCCGATAAAATCAATCGAAACCTGGCAGAACTATGGGCAGACAAGATGATCGGGAGCATGGCAGAAGATCCCAATGGTTTGATTATGGTAATCGCCGATATGGTACGCTCAAATCCTCCCATGGTGGGGCCCTTTGTGGCAGAGTTGACCCGGCGTTTACAGGGAGAGGGCCCGGCACTGGCCCTGCCGCTCACATGTATTGAACAGCGCCTGGCCGGTTCAGGTTTGACCATTGAGCATCTGGTGCGCCTGGAGACCCGGCAGCAGGCCGCAGACCAGGTATCTGTCAGCAACAGTATCGGAAGTCTCCGGTTTCTTTCCGCAATGGACTGGCACGAGTTTGTCGAGACCATGAGCGTTGTTGACAAGCATCTGAGTAACGATCCGGCAGATGTCTATGGCCGGATGGATTTCAGCACCCGGGATGCCTATCGCCATGTCATTGAAAGGCTTGCAGGGCAAAGTTCCATGTCCGAAGGCGAAGTGGCAAAACAGGCCATTGAGCTTGCCGAAGCAGCAGCGGCTGAAAAAGGGGTGGATGATCGCAGGGCCCATGTGGGCTTTTACCTCATTGACAAAGGATTACCGAAACTCGAACAACTTGTGGCCCTGCATTTTTCTCCCGGCCGGATTCTTGGCAGGATCATCCAATGGTTTCCCGGCAGTATCTTCAGCGGTTTTCCCGGCAGGGTCATCAGCGGTTTTCCCGGCAGGATTATACTCCGGTTTCCCGGCAGAATTCTCCGCCGGTTTCCCTTGCCTGTCTATACCGGCTCCATCGTTTTTTTAACCTTTGTTATGGCAGCCTGTTTTTTTGCAAAGGCCCATGCCGACGGTCTGGGAAAATGGGCTTTCTGGCCTGTTGCCCTGCTTTTACTGCTCTGTCTTTTTCAGCCTGCCGTCTCCCTGGTGAACGGTCTGGCAACCTTTATGGTCAGACCCCGGCCTTTGCCCAGGATGGATTTTTCCACAGGGATACCATCGGAGTTGCGGAGCCTTGTTGTGGTTCCAACCCTGCTGACCAGTATCCATGCCATTGATGACCTGATGGAGGCCATGGAAGTCCGCTTCCTTGCAAACAGGGATATCCATCTTCATTTTGGCCTGCTCACCGATTTTTACGATGCTGCAAAAGAACATCTTCCAGAAGACGAATCTCTGTTACTTCAAGCCCGCCTGGGTGTTGAAGCTCTGAACCGGAAATACCGGATAGCACAGGGGGATATTTTTTTTCTGTTTCACCGCCCCCGTCTATGGAATCCCCAGGAAAAAATCTGGATGGGGTACGAGCGCAAGCGCGGCAAAATAGCTGATTTGAACAGGCTGCTCCGGGGCGGTTCAGATGAACGGTTCAGCCTTGTGGTCGGTGACACCATTATTCTTTCATCGGTTAAATACGTAATTACCCTGGATACAGATACCCTTTTGGCCCGTGATTCAGCCAGGCAGTTTGTCGGTGCCATGGCACATCCACTAAACCGTCCGGTTTATGATGAAAAGCGGCAACGCGTTATTGAAGGTTACGGCATACTTCAGCCCCGGGTGGCGATCAGCCTGTCTGGTACAAATCCATCCTTTTATGCACGGCTGTGCGGCAGCGAACCTGGTATAGATCCTTATACGCGTGTTGTTTCCGATGTTTACCAGGATTTGTTCGGGCAAGGATCCTTCATCGGCAAGGGCATTTATGATGTGGATGCTTTTCAGAAATCTCTGGACGGGCGTTTCCCGGAAAATCTCATTTTAAGCCACGATCTCCTTGAAGGCAGTTATGCAGGGGCAGGATTGATAAGCGATGTGGAGTTGTATGAAGAGTATCCCTCCTCTTACACTGCCGATGTGGATCGCCGCCATCGCTGGATTCGGGGGGACTGGCAGATTGCCCGATGGCTGTTTCCGGGAGTTCCGGGCCCCGATGGCCATATACGAAAAAATCCCCTTTCCATGCTCTCCCGCTGGAAGATATTTGACAACCTGCGGCGCAGCCTCGTTGCTCCATCCCTGACACTCCTTCTCCTGCTTGGCTGGCTGGTGTTTGCTTCACCCCGTTTCTGGACCCTGGCAGTGATCGGTATTATCTTGCTTCCTTTTTTGCCTATTGTACTCCTGAATGTTTTTCAAAAACCCGTGGATGTGAGGCTGGGTGAGCATTTGACAGCTATACTTAAATCGGCTCGGCAAAACTTCCTTCAGGGTTTACTCACCCTTGTATGCCTTCCCCATGAAGCATTTTACAGCCTTAATGCCATGGTTCGCACAATCTGGCGAATGGTGGTAACCCGCAAGCAGCTTCTTGAATGGAACCCGTCAGACAGAGCAGGCGGTCATAATCAGCAGGATAAGAGCGGTATCGGCAAATTTTTTATCTCCATGGCACCTGCTCCGGTCATTGCCGTTGCATCGGCCATGGCCCTTGTGCTGTTAAAACCTGCCTCCCTTACTGCGGCCGGGCCCCTCCTCATTATGTGGGCCTTTTCTCCGGCCATTACCTGGTGGATCAGCCGGCAGCCCCTTACCAGATCTCCGGAAAGTCTGACAGGGGAGCAAACGCGTTTTCTCCATGGACTCTCCAGAAAAACCTGGGCTTTTTTTGAGACCTTTATGGGCCCGGAAGATAACTGGCTGCCGCCGGATAATTATCAGGAAGTACCGGTTGGTGTCATTGCCCATAGAACCTCCCCAACCAATATTGGGCTGGCACTTTTAACAAATCTTGCAGCCTATGATTTCGGCTATATCTGTGGCGGAAAGCTTATCCGGCGGACAAGTGACACCCTGAATACCATGTCAAACCTGGAAAGATACCAGGGGCATTTTTATAACTGGTATGACACCCTCTCCCTTGAACCGCTTCTGCCCCGTTATATCTCTTCGGTTGACAGCGGCAATCTTGCCGGACATCTTCTGACCCTCCGGCCCGGGCTTTACGGGATCATTGAGGATACGATAACCGGCAGACGCCTGTTTCAGGGGCTAAGTTCTACCTTTCAGGTTCTCTTTGATCTAACCTTTGATCTAACAAAAGAGAAGTTTCCGGAAAGATTTACAGAAATTCAAAGAGAGAAGTTTCAGGAAAGATTTACAGAAATTCAAAGAGAGAAGTTTCAGGAAAGACTTACAGAAATCCAAAAAATGCTGGAAAAAGCAACCCATGCACCGCCTGCAACACTCACGGGGATGCGGTTGTCTCTGGACAGGCTTTTGCAATCTGCCCAGGCTCTGGAGAGGGAGATAAGTGCCATGGAGAGTGGTCATCAAACTCCCCTCCTGGAGAGTGGCCGTCAAACTCCCCTCCTGGAGAGTGGTCGTGAAACTACCCTCCTGGAGAGTGGTCGTCAAACTCCCTTCCTGGAGAGTGGTCGTCAAACTCCCCTCCTGGAGAGTGATCGTGAAACTACCCTCCTGGAGGGTCATCCTGAAACTCCCCCTGAATGGTGGAGCCATGCCTTTGCCGGAGAGTGCCGCAATGCCTTGGATGAGTTGATGCTCCTTGCACCCTGGACAGATCATCTCTCTTCTCTGGACAAGCCCGGTGAGATGCCAGATATTGACACGATTCCCACCCTTGACCATGTGGCCCGGATGGATGCCGGGATTCTGCCGGAAATTGATCATCGCCTTTCTCTGGCCGTCAAAGAGGAGGAAAAAGTGTGGCTTGTGGAGCTTGCCCGCTTGATATCCCTTGCAGGGCAGGAGGCCAGGAAGCGGATTGTCGATATCGAAAACCTTTGTATCCAGGTCAGTGAATTTGCCGAAATGAAATATGATTTTCTCTTTGATCTCTCCCGTCGCCTTCTCTCCATCGGTTACAATGTCAGCGATCATAGGCGGGATTCAGGTTATTACGACCTTCTGGCATCCGAGGCAAGGTTTGCCGGTTTTGTCGCCATTGCCCAGGGCAAGCTGCCCCAGGAGAGCTGGTTTGCCCTGGGGCGTCCCCTCACCTCCACCGGGGAAGGGCCTGTTCTGTTATCCTGGAGCGGCTCCATGTTTGAATATTTGATGCCCCTTCTTGTGATGCCGGCCTATGAAAACACCCTTCTTTACCAGACCTGCAAGAGTGCTGTTGCCAGCCAGATTGCCTATGGCAAAAAATGTGCTGTGCCCTGGGGTGTTTCAGAATGCGGCTACAATGCCATTGATGTCCATCATAACTATCAATACAGGGCCTTTGGAGTTCCGGGCCTTGGGTTAAAGCGGGGTCTTGCCGAAGACCTGGTGATTGCACCCTATGCCTCGGTAATGGCACTGATGATTGCACCCAAAATGGCCTGCCTGAATCTGGAACGGATGACCAGAGAAGGATTCTCCGGAAAATACGGGTTTTATGAAGCTGTTGACTATACACAGTCGCGTCTGCCTCCGGGCAGGGATAATGCAGTTGTACGCTCCTTTATGGCCCATCACCAGGGCATGAGTTTTCTTTCCCTTTCATCGGTACTCCTTGACCGTCCCATGCAGAAACGGTTTGAATCCGAGCCTTTGTTCCAGTCAGCCCTGCTGCTGCTTCAGGAACGGATTCCCAGGGCAACGAGCCTCTATATTCTTAAAAATGAGCTTGCCGACCATCACAAAGCCGTGGGCATGGTCGAAAAACCCATTCGGTGTTTCAGCAGACCTGATACACCAACACCTGAAATCCAGTTACTCTCAAACGGCCGGTATCATGTGATGGTTACAGCGGCCGGCGGCGGTTACAGCCGGTGGAAGGATCTGGCCGTTACCCGGTGGCGTGAAGACAGCACCAGTGATAACTACGGTTTTTTCTGTTATATTCGTGATATTAAAACCCAGAAGTACTGGTCAACAACCCATCAGCCAACCCTTACACCCGCAAAAAAATTCAATGTGGTGTTTTCAGAAGGACGGGCTGAATTTCGCTGTGAGCACGATGAACTTGAAGCCTATACCGAGGTGGTTGTATCACCCGAGGACGATATTGAACTGCGCCGCATCACTCTCACAAACCGTGCCCGCCGGAAACGCACCATTGATGTGACCGGCTATGCCGAAGTGGTTCTTGCACCGCCCATGGCCGATGCCCTGCATCCGGCCTTCAGTAATCTTTTTGTGGAGACCGAGATCATCCCTGAACAGCAGGCCATTCTCTGCACCCGCAGGCCCCGCTCCCGGGAAGAAGTGCCTCCCTTTATGCTGCATCTCATGGCAATACATGGAGTCAAAGTTAAACATATCTCTTTTGAGACTGACCGCATGAAATTCATTGGCCGGGGCAACAGCGTTGCCAACCCCCGTGCCATGACTGAAACTGCTGATCCTTTGGGCCAACTTTCCGGCACCCAGGGTGCGGTTCTTGATCCCATTGTGGCCATCCGTTGCCGCCTGGAACTTGACCCGGGCGAATCCATTGTCATCAACATGGTTACAGGCATGGGTGAAACAAGGGATAAAGCTATGAGATTGATAGAAAAATACCAGGACCGCCATCTTGCCCAACGGGTCTTTGAGCTTGCCTGGACCCATGGACAGGTTTTTTTAAAACAGATCAATGCCACTGAAACCGATGCCCAGCTTTATGCCCGCCTGGCCAATACCGTGGTCTATGCCAATTCTGCATTACGGGCAGATGCAGCCATTCTGAAGAAGAACCGCAGCAGCCAGTCCAGTCTCTGGGGATATGGCATTTCCGGCGATCTGCCCATTGTCCTGTTCAGGATTGAAGATATGGACAATATTGATCTGGTTCGTCAAATTATGCAGGCCCACCTCTACTGGCGGCTCAAAGGGCTTATAGTGGATCTGGTAATCTGGAACGAAGGCCATACCGGTTACCGGCAACTTCTGCACGATCAGATTGTCCGCCTCATTGCCGCAGGCATTGAAACCAATGTCATTGACCGGCCCGGCGGCATCTTTATCAGATCCGCTGATCAGATAACCGAGGAGGATCGTATCCTGTTCCAGACGGTTGCCAGGGTTATCATCAGTGATGGCCGGGGAACCCTGTCTGACCAGATCAATGATGGTCCTTCTACGGGTGTCACCATGCCACAGCTTAATCCTGGCAGAAGGCATCGGCCCAACCCACCGGCAACACTGCCCCTGCCCCGCCGGGACCTGATTTTTTACAACGGGCTGGGCGGGTTTACCAGGGATGGACGAGAATATGTAATTACCACGGCAGAGGGGCAAAATACGCCGGCACCCTGGGTCAATGTGCTGGCCAACCCGCTTTTCGGAGCGATTGTCAATGAAAGCGGTCCTGGTTGTACCTGGAGCGAAAATGCCCATGAATTCCGGCTTACACCCTGGGAAAATGATCCGGTGACCCATGCAAGCGGCGAAGCTTTTTATATCCGTGATGAAGAACGCGGCCATTTCTGGTCGCCGACACCTGCACCCTGCCCGGGTTCCACACCCTATGTGACCCGCCACGGATTCGGCTATACTGTATTTGAGCACACGGAACGGGGAATTAAGTCGGAACTCTGGATTTATGTGGCCATTGACGCACCAGTAAAATTTTCAGTCCTGAAAGTGCGAAACATATCGGAGTACCCCCGAAAACTTTCGGCCACAGGATATGTGGAATGGGTGCTTGGAGACCTGCGGCAAAAATCAGGTATGCATGTGGTAACCTCCATTGATGCCATGAGAGGTGTGCTTTTTGCAGAAAATGCCTACAGCATCGAATTCCCCAACCGGACTGCATTCTTTGATGTTAATGATATAAACTGCACAATAACCGGTGACAGGACAGAATTTCTGGGACGTAATCACACCCTGTCATCACCTGCCGCAATGCGGCGTACCCGCCTTTCCGGAAGGGTTGGCGCAGCATTGGATCCTTGTGCCGCCATCCAGGTGGGTTTTCATCTCGCTGCCGGGGAGGAGCGTGAGATCATTTTCAGGCTTGGATCGGGCAAAGACAAGAGTGATGCCGAAGATCTGGTACACCGGCTTCGGGGTTCAGAAGCAGCCCGCAATGTCCTTGATACGATCTGGCAGTACTGGACCCAAACCCTTGGTGCCGTTAATGTGGAAACCCCTGATCCATCCCTTAATGTGCTGGCCAACGGCTGGCTTCTCTACCAGACCCTGGCCTGCCGGCTCTGGGCCAGGAATGCAACCTACCAGTCAGGTGGAGCCTTTGGATTCCGGGACCAGTTGCAGGATGTAATGGCCCTGATCTATGCCCGTCCACATCTGGTACGGGAACATCTCCTGCTGGCGGCATCCCGTCAATTCGAGGAGGGCGATGTACAGCACTGGTGGCATCCGCCCCTGGGAAGGGGAGTGCGTACCCTATGCTCCGACGACTACCTCTGGCTTCCGCTGGCCATAAGCCGCTATCTCCTTGTCACCGGGGATACCGGGGTGCTGGATGAAGAGGTCTCTTTTCTTTCGGGTCGTAACCTGGATGCCGATGAAGAGTCATATTATGATCTGCCAGGCCGCTCCCAAAAAAAAGCTGGCTTATATGATCACTGTGTTCGGGCAATTCAAAAAAGTCTCACCTTTGGGGAGCATGGTCTGCCTCTCATTGGTTCCTGTGACTGGAACGACGGCATGAATCTCGTGGGAAAAGAGGGCAGGGGCGAAAGTGTATGGCTGGGATTTTTTCTTTATGAAGTACTCCTGGGTTTTGCCGGGGTTGCTGATAAACGTAAGGATACAGACTTTGCCCACCTCTGCCGCAGTGAGGCCACAACCCTTAAAAACAATATTGAATCCCATGGCTGGGACGGCGACTGGTATCGTCGGGCTTATTTTGATGACGGAACTCCACTGGGGTCATCCATTAACCAGGAATGCCGGATTGATTCCATTTCCCAGAGCTGGTCAGTGCTGTCCGGGGCTGGTTCCCGGGAGCGTTCAATCCTTGCCATGGAATCCCTGGATAAACATCTTGTCAGCCGTGAATATGGCCTGGTAAGGCTTTTATATCCACCCTTTGACAAGTCAGAACTGAACCCGGGTTATATCAAAGGATATGTACCCGGGGTACGGGAAAATGGCGGGCAATACACACATGCTGCAATCTGGGCAGCCATGGCCTTTGCACGCCTTGGGGACAACCGGCGGGCCTGGGAGCTTTTCACCCTCATCAATCCCGTGAATCATGCACGGTCCCCTTCCGAGGTTGATATTTATAAAGTGGAGCCCTATGTGGTGGCAGCCGATGTCTATGCTGTAGCCCCGCACATGGGCCGGGGTGGCTGGACATGGTACACCGGTTCTTCGGCCTGGATGTATCGGCTCATCATTGAGTCAATTCTGGGGCTGACCCTTGAGGTGGATAAGCTGCGGTTGACTCCGTGCATCCCTAAAGAGTGGAAAGGGTTTAAACTTCACTACCGCTATCGGGAAACGCTATACCACATATCGGTTCTGCAACAGCCCGGTGAGCAAGAACAAGACCAGCAAAAACCAGACGAGCAAAAACCAGTCGGCCAAACAACAGTCGGCCAAATAACAGGCAGCCAAACAACAGTCGGCCAAATAACAGGCGGCAAGGTTTCAATGAAACTCCTTGTGGATGGTAATGCCCAGAAGGATAATATCATCCATCTGTGTGATGACCATAAAGAGCATTGGGTTGATGTGAGGATATTTTCTTAGCTGCCTTTCCCGAGGAGATAGCAGAGCTTGAGATATAGACTTCCAGAAAAATCTTTGAGCATATCCATTCCCAAGGGCAGCCACAGGGGGCTGCCCCTACAGTATGATTACCAAATTCATTATCTGGAAAACTATAGATCGGATCAAAATTACCGGCCTTGATCATTATTTCGGCCAGCAACGTAGGGGCGAACCTGTGTGTTCGCCCTTCACCAGGGCAGACACACAGGTCTGCCCCTACAAGATGGCGACACTGGCCGAAAAGATGATCAAGCCCAAA
>JADGBO010000113.1:8333-10526 GCA_015231465.1 Desulfamplus sp. | reverse complement strand
ACCAGGGGGGCAATCATCTTCTTGTAAAAGATAATATTTCCCTCACCTTTCAGACAGTCAAGTTTAATCTTGTGGTTGAAACGCCTTATAGATGCTCCGTCAAGACCCTGGACAAGATTGGTGGTGCAGATGAGAATCCCCCTGAACCGCTCCATGCGGGTGAGAAATGCATTGGTGAAACTGATCTCCCAGGAGCGGAGGGCATTGCTTCGGTTGAACAAAAGAGTATCCACTTCATCAAAAATCAGCACCGCATCCTCATATTGTGCCTCTTCAAACGCCTCCCTTATGTTCTTTTCCGAATCCCCGACATATTTACTCTGGATTTCACTTATATCCCGACATATCACGCTGCGGTCAAGATGCTGGGCAATGTATCGTCCCAGCTCGCTTTTTCCGCTTCCCGGGGGGCCGTAAAGAAGTATGTTAATATTACTGATACCGCTTTTTTTGCCTGATCTAAGGTATTTATCAAATTTTTCAAGTTGTTCCATCAACCGAGCCACATCTCCATCAATGGTAAGGCCGTCAAGGGAGTAAGATTTATCGACAACAGTCCGCTCTTCCGGAGGTTCTCCTTCATTCATAAGGGTTTCATGGGCATCAAGGGTCAGGCAGATGGATTTAAGAATATCGCCTTCCGGCATGGGCTGTCCTTCGGCGGCCTTTCTCACCGCAAGATCAATGCCCCCGGCACTCACATGGTATCGCCGGGCAAGTTCTCCTACAGCTTTGCGATCCTTGATCAGGGGAACTCCATAACGATGAAAGGCATTTTTCCAGAGCTGATAGCGTTGACGGCGGTTGAAGGGTTTAAAATGGATGCTGAAACTGAATCTTCTCAGTACAGATGGCTCAATCCCTTCTATATCGTTGCTGATCCATATCATGCGAAGGCAAGGTTCATCAAGGAGTTGATTAAGCCATCCCTTATCCCTTGTCTCCCCCTGATGGAGCCATGATAATTGTGTGTTGAGAAGGTTATCGGCCTCATCCACGACAATAAGTGCCCCATTGTCCGAAGAGGTCATGTTGATGCAGGCCCTTATGGCAGATTGACGTGATGTTGATTTGTTGTCCTTACCCTGCATTATCCCGTAGGCAGGAATTGTCAATCGGGCGGCAATGCCCCGGGCAAAACTGGTTTTGCCTGAACCAGGATGACCGTAGAGAAGTATATGGGTTGAAGAGGGTTTGTGTTCCAGGGAGTCCGCGGTCTCTGTTCCAGGGCTGTCATGATCTTCATGACCCTTTTTCCTGGGCTTGAGGAGTTTTAATATGTGGGATATGGCCCCCTTATCTATAAAATGGAGATCCAGGGGAATGTCACTTTTGGGCAGGGATGAGTAAAATCGCCTGGTAAAAATGTCGTCCGACGGGTATTCAAGCCAGGATAACCAATTATCGTCCAGTTCAATCTCACTGCTATCCTGGTCAAGGATACAGGCCTGTTTGAGTGTGCCGTTTGTCAGTTCATGAAAAGAGCCTGCATCAAGATCAATGATACACTTTAGGTATTTACGTGAAGCGTAGCTGTAACACTCCAAATGGTGGGAAAAATAGCTTTGGGGTTGACCGTACTTTTCAATGACAAATAGAAATGTACACAGTTCGATCTCGGGATCACTCAGCTTAAAAAGCTGCTTGAGGGCCGTTAGGTTCTTTTCGATTTCACATGGTGCATTATACCCAAGGGCATCATGGCGGATAAGGAGCCTCTTCCGGAGAAAACCTCCAAATTCCAGAAGATTTTTCTGGGGCACCGCTTTCAAAAGTTCCATGATTATCTCCGGATCAGGGCTTATATTGACAGAGCTTATATTTAAGTGATCAGGAGCAAACCCGGGATGATCTTTCAGGATTTCCTCATGGAAACTCTCCAGTTCATTTTCGGGGAGGAAATCAAGGAGAAAACGCACCACCGGCACAATATCCTCATGCATTGCCCAGCATAGAATATCCACAAACTCTTCATCCAATATGAAATAGCGTCCGATAATACGATGAAGGTAGATAAGAACCTTTTTCAATACAAAGATATCATTGTCATCATAAATGCTGCCACTTTGCGTGGGCATCATTGATATGCTGTATCCCTTGTAACGCAAAAATCTTGGAATTCCTTTTTTCATGCTCAACCTCATTAATTATTTAACAATAAAATGTATATTTCCACTTGTTATCATCTAAAAA
>JADGBO010000113.1:5370-8236 GCA_015231465.1 Desulfamplus sp. | reverse complement strand
CCTTTGCGTGGGCATCATTGATATGCTGTATCCCTTGTAACGCAAAAATCTTGGAATTCCTTTTTTCATGCTCAACCTCATTAATTATTTAACAATAAAATGTATATTTCCACTTGTTATCATCTAAAAACAGTTGTAATCTTGCCATTAGTCCCAATCTGAAAAATCAAAATAGGGCATCTTGAACATGTTTAAGGAATAATAATTTTATCCATTTGAGGAGATTATCAATGGCAAGTCCAGAAGAGATGTATCAGTGTCAGACAGTTAACTGCGGCTATATCTATAACCCTGATAAAGGTGACAAAAAAGGAAAAATTTCTAAAGGAACCGCTTTTGAAGAGCTTCCCGACGACTGGAAGTGTCCCATATGCGGAGCAAGCAAAAAGGCATTCAAGGCATTGGGATAAGAGAAGCATGGCTTGGTTCTAACGTAATCCTGTGTGATTGCCCTCGTAAAGGGCAGACACACAGGTCTGCCCCTACAAAAATCCCAAATCCTTGAAATCCCGGCCATCATTCCTATGGGGCTTTATCCCCTGCCAGCCAGGGATATGGTTTCCAGTAGGCCTTTTTCACTTTTAGGGCAAGCTCTCTTCTGATGTCACCTGCACGTTCCAGGGTATAATAGAGGGTGGGAACCACCACAAGGGTAAGAAAGGTTGCCACCACAAGTCCGAAAATAACCACCACAGCCATGGAACGCCACCACTGGCTGGACTCGCTGACCCAGGAGATGGTCCAGTGATGAAAATCGTAGGAGACACCACTGACCATGGGAATGAGACCCAGTATGGTGGTGACCGCGGTGAGCAGCACCGGCCGCAGGCGTGTGGCTCCGGCGGCCACCACCGCATCCCGCAGCTCCAGCCCCCTCTGCCTTAGCTTGTTGATGTAGTCTATGAGTACAATGGCGTTGTTCACGACAACACCGGCAAGGGAGATCACACCCACTCCGGTCATGATTATTCCAAAGGGTGAACGGAAAACTGTAAGGCCCAGAAATGCTCCTCCCAGGGATAAAATAACCGAGGTCATTATTACAAAGGGCTGGATGACCGAGTTGAACATGGAGACCAGTATAAGAAAGATTAGTAATAGGGCAACAAGAAAGGCCTTGGAGAGAAACTCCTCGGACTCCTGCTGGAACTCGAACTCTCCGGTGAATTTAACCTTGTATCCAGGCGGCAGGTCAAATTTATGAAGCATTGCTTCGGCCTGCTCCCGCATCACCGGGCCAGGCACCTTGTTCTCATCCACATTGGCCTTCACCGTCACCACACGTTCGTTGTTGATGCGGACAATATCTCCTATGGAGCCTGTAAAGGAGACGGTGGCCAGGGTGGAGAGGGGTACCATTTGACCCGTGGGGGTGGGCAGCATAAGTTCCTGGAGAACATCCACGACCCTGCGATTCTCCTCCCCAAGCTGTACGGTGATATCATAATCCTCACTCCCTTCCCGAAATGAGGATACTTCAAGACCATTGTAGGCACTTTTCAGGGCATAGCCGATGCCGTCGGTGGTGAGACCGAAAAGTGCCGCTTTCTGACGATCCACACTCACCTGCACCGATGGGATACCCTCCACAAAATCATCCCTTACGTCATGGACATGGGGAAGATCCGAGATGATATTCCTGATTTTTCGGGCAATCTCCCCCAACATCTCAAAATCATCCCCGGATACCTCAATGTTTATGGGGGCCCCGGTGGGCGGGCCATCTTCCTCCTTGGCAATGGTTATCTTTCCCCCGGGAATATCCATGATACGTTGTCTTATCTCATCAACGGTATCATGGGTGGATCGCCATCTCTCTTCAAGGTCCAAAAATCTCAATCCCACATGGTTCGGGGTGTTGGCGGAAAATGCAGAGCCGCCATCAGATGCAATGGTTGCCCTGGTGTAAATATTCTTTATGTTCTTCATGTCACTGGGGCCTGTAAAGGAACCGCCGCCAGGCAGTGTGTGGAGCCTGGGGGCAAGATCGTCTCCCAGGGCCCTCTCCACCCGGCCCAGGATGGTGTCTATGTAATCCAGATCAGCACCTTCGGGCACATCCACATTTACATAGATGCCGCCGGGATCGATTTCGGGAAAGAATTCCACCGGCTTTTCAAGGCCCACCACAATGAGCCACAACTGAATCATCATGACAAGGAGAGAGAAGGCAACTCCCATGACCGTGAAGGGAACCGTAAGGGCCAAGGAGAGCATCCGGGAATACGATGTTAAAATAAAGCCTTTTATCTCGGCAGGTTTGTTGATATCCCGGGAGATATCTTCCATTGTTTTACCTTCTGTGTATTGAGCATATTCTTCCCGGGAGCATCCATTCAGTGGGTCTGTTTTCATGTCCGACAACCCTGGTGCATGGATTTCATCCATTTTTCCATTTTTTTGGTTTTTGGCACATTTTTTGATGCCAGGCTTTATCAAAAGGGATGCCAGGGCAGGATTGATGACCAGGGCCACAAAAAGACTCGAGGTAAGGGTGATGATGAGGGTCATGGGCAGATATCCCATGAACTCCCCCATAATTCCAGGCCAGAAGAGCATGGGAGAGAAGGCTGCAAGGGTTGTCATTGTGGAACCTATCACCGGCCAGGCAACTTCCGATGTGGCCTTCATGGCTGCATCTGCGGGTGATGCTCCCTGCTCCACAAAACGGTGGATGTTTTCCACAATGACGATGGCGTTGTCCACAAGCATGCCAAGGGCCAGGGTAAGGCTGAACAGTACCACCATGTTGAGGGTGATGCCCATAAAATGGAGTACGGTAAAGGATAGAAGCATGGACATGGGTATGGCAAGGCTGACAAGAAGAGCGTTTTTTATGCCCATGACAAGAAATATGACAATGAGA
>JADGBO010000113.1:478-5270 GCA_015231465.1 Desulfamplus sp. | reverse complement strand
TACCACCATGTTGAGGGTGATGCCCATAAAATGGAGTACGGTAAAGGATAGAAGCATGGACATGGGTATGGCAAGGCTGACAAGAAGAGCGTTTTTTATGCCCATGACAAGAAATATGACAATGAGAACCAGAATCAGCCCGGAAAAGATATTGTTTTCAAGATCCGCCACCATACTTTTGATATCCGTGGTCTTATCCATGACCTTGGTGATCTCGGTACCAGGGGGCCATGCAGGCATTCGTCCGGCAATGATCTCATCCAGTTTTTCGCTTATGGCAATGATATTTTCTCCTGATCTCTTTTTCACGGCAAGATTCACCGCCTCCCTTCCATCCAGGCGGGATCGGCTGCTCTCCTCCTTGAATCCGTCCACCACCTTTGCCACATCTTTTAGGTATATGGGTTCTCCCTGGTGGATACCCAGGACAAGTCCGTATATCTCTTCAGGGGTTTTGAACTCTCCAGGCACCCGGAGCTGGAAACGCCCCTTGCCAAGGCGTATGGTTCCGCCGGAGTTGTTGCGGTTTTCACTCTGCACCGCACTCTGGAGGCTGAATATACTCAGTCCGTAGTAGGCAAGTTTTTCCGGGGCCACCTCCACCCGGATCTCCCGCTCCAGGCCCCCTGTGACATCCACCTCCAGCACTCCTGTGACAGCCTCCATCTCATCCTCAAGATCATCTGCTATCTTCTTGAGGCCCGGCAGGCCGCATGTGCCGGATATTGAAAACACCACAATGGGCATCTCGGAAACGTTGACCTCAAAAACATAAGGATCGTTTTCCAGGTCCGAAGGCAGGTCCCCAAGGGCTTCATCCACCTTGTCCTTGACATCCTGGAGGGCCTTGTCAATATCGGTTCCGGTGACAAACTCCACATTGATGGATGAGAGGCCCTCGGAACTCACCGAATGTATTTTCTTGACCCCGTCCAGCCCCTTGAGTTTTTTTTCTATCTCTATGGTGACCGATGTCTCCATGTCCGAGGGGGATACCCCCCTGTAGCTCGTGGAGATAAATACATTGGGTATGGTTATGTCCGGATCGCTCTCCCGGGGCAGCACACTGTAGCAGTATGACCCGAATATGATGATCAGAAGGGACAGCACAACCACACTGGTGCTTTTTTTAACGGCAATATCAGATACAATCAAAATATCTCTCCCGATGGGGTCATGTAGTGGATGACCTTGATCTTTTGTCCATCCTCCACATCACGGTGTCCTTCCACAATCAAGTTCTCTCCTGCTTCAAGTCCGGACAGGGCCTCGACCATCCATCTCTCCATGATCCCCAGGGAGACCCTTTTTTTAACGGCAATGCCGTCCCTCTCCACAAAGACAAACTGTTCATCGTTTCTGGAAATCACGCTGTAAAAGGGTACGGAAAGAACATTATGTTTCTCGTGCTTAACCAGATCAGCCCGGACAAACATCCCCGGCAGTATGGCTTTGTCCGGGTTGTCCAGGGCCAGCTCCAGGCGGTATAGACGTGCGGCTGTGTCCGGCTCGTAGGACAGAAAGTGTCTCTCTCCCATAAGCTCTCTATCTTCCAGGGCCTGCACCTTGATCATTACCCGGGTTATGGGGGCCACCGCGGGCATGTCCGACTCAGGTATGCCGATGACGGCCTTTACCTTGTCAATCCGGAGAATCCTGGCCACCTGCTCCCCTGTTGAAAGCAGGATACCTTCCTTGGCATCCAGCCGGTTGACCACACCGGATATGGGAGATGTTATGCTGCATCTTTTAAGCATCAGGCGGGCATTGTCAACCTCGGCCTTTGCAAGCTGCATGTTGGTTTCGGCAGAATCCAACATGGCTTCGGATATTATGCCTTTGCCGTGGACAGCCCTGTCCCGTTTGAGTTCCGCACTGGCAAGGGAGTATGCAGCCTGGGCACGATCCAGGGCGATACGGTAATCATCGGTCTCGATCCGGGCCAGGATATCTCCCTTTTTTACCTCATCCCCCTCATTTACCATCAGCTTTTCCACAACACCGGCCACTTCACTTTTGATGTCAAGGCTTGTCCAGGGTTCAACCACCCCGGGGAGATTGATCCTGTCCCGGATTATTCCGGGTTCAAGGGGCATCACCACAGTATTGACAGGAACTTTCTCCGGAACCTTGGCCTGGGCCTTTTCCGTTTCCATGGTCTCTTTTTTTTCGTTTATCATCCCGAAAAGTATAAATATGGCAGCTATCATGGTCAGAAAAACAAGCCTTGGAATGGAGCGCCAGACAAAGTGGACAACCCTGCCCCGGAAGGTGGCCCGGGGCCGGGGCGGCGTAAAGTACTGTTCTTCCATTGGCCTATCTCCTGTGATTTTTATTTGACGGGCATCTGTCGTTGTATAGACTTCCAGAAAAATATTTGAACAAATTCATTCCCAGGGGGCAGCCGCAAGGGACTGCCCCTACATTATGTCCGCCAATTGCATTATCTGGAAAACTATATATGTGCTGGTTGTCCATGGAACTATCTCCCCTCCCGGTCAATCTCCTGCATGGCTTTTCTCATCTGCCGGACAGCCTGGCGGAGACGTTCTTCGTTTTCAACCAGTGCAAGACGCAGGTATCCCTCCCCCTCTTCGCTGAACCCCACTCCAGGGGCCACTGCAACATTTGCCCGGTTCATCATCTCGACGGCAAACTGCATGGAGCCCATTTGACTGTAGGGCTCAGGGATTTTCACCCAGGCAAACATGCCGGCACCCGGGGGCTCGATCTCCCATCCAAGGCGGGTGAGACCGTTGCAAAGGGTGTCTCTTCTGGCCTGGTAAAGGGCCACCTGGTCGGGAATTGTATCATCGCAGTCCCTGAGAGCAATTATGCCGGCGATCTGGATGGCGGAGAAGATACCGTAATCAAAGTATCCCTTTATTTTGCCCAGGCCCGCTATTATTTCCGGGTTTCCCACACAATACCCGAGACGCCATCCAGCCATGTTGTAGGATTTGGAAAAGGAGCCGAACTCCACTCCCACATCCTTGGCCCCGGGCACTTCGAGAAAACTTGGGGCACGATAGCCGTCAAAGGTTATCCTGGAGTAGGCAAAATCGTGGATCACCATGAATTTGAACCGTTTGGCCAGGGCCACTATCTCCTTGAAAAGGTCAACATCGCAAAGGGTGGCTGTGGGGTTGTGGGGGTAGTTGATCATGAGTACCTTGGGTCCTGGATAGAAGGACTCACAAATATTTACGATGCGTCTCAAAAACGTCTCCGGGGGTGCAATGGGAACCTTCACCACATTTGCCCCGGCGATGACCGCGGCATAGATGTGTATGGGAAAAGCCGGAGCAGGTACCAGGACCGAATCACCCGGGCCCAGCAGGGCAAGGCAGAGATGGGATATTCCCTCTTTGGATCCGATGGTCAGAAGGGTTTCGTTATCCGCATCAAGCTCAATGTCATAATGCCTTTTGTAGTACAGGGATATCTCTTTTTTCAGGTTTTTCATGCCCGATGAGACCGGGTAGCGATGGGTTTTGGGATCCCTTGCAACCTCAATGAGCTTTTCAATGACGTTCTCCGGAGTGGGATCCACCGGGTTTCCCATGCCGAGATCAATGACATCATCTCCTTGTCTTCTCTTCTGCATTTTTAAATTGTTTATCATGCCGAACAGATAAGGAGGAAGCTGGTCCATTCTTCCTGCAAAACGGATAATGCTCTCTTTATTCATAATTAACTCTCCAGGGTGTCGAAAAAAAACAGATAAAAAATGACATACGTCATTTGAAAACATGATAAAAAATGGTACATCATTAATATAATCAACATGGCGGGTCACCTCAGCTTCGAGAACCTCAGTTGCCAAACAATCGAAGCATTAAAGCCGCGTAGGTGATTCCGGATGTACATGAAGGATGTCTGCTTACGTGGGGTCTATTTATCATAAGCTTAAGTAGATTTCAATTGATGGTATGGGATAACCTTTTTTAAATGGGAAAAATAAAAAAGAGGATAGAGGGGAGGGGATAGGATAGGATAGGATAGGATAGGATAGGATAGGAGTGATTGAAGGGGGTGGTGGGTTTGTTTACAAATAGGAAAAAAAGGCGTAACTTTAGTGGTATAAAGAGATCATTCAATATAAGCAGTCGGCTGGGCCGGTAAAAAATGAATAAGCACAAACCAAAGCCTGACTCAAATACAAAGGAGTCAAAAAATGTTAAGAAAAATCATCAGACCTACGAATGTCAACTATAATATTCGCATACCCAAGGAATATTTGAATCAGGAGGTTGAAATACTGGTCTTTCCTTTGACTCAAGTCCGGAGTGACACCATTCATGATAGTGAAGTAAAGATGTTTTCAAATCATTCTGCCGGTACTGTTGAGGAATGGCGGGATTCTTCAGAGGACGACATATGGACATAAACGTTGCCGATGTGGTGTTGTGTGAATTTTATTTCAGCGATTTGAAAAGTTCCAAAAAAAGACCGGTTTTGGTTTTCAAGAATAATCTGCCATATAATGATTTTGTTGCCATTCCCATAAGCAGTAAAATTGATCACTTGAGATCAGGAGAAGTTATTCTTGACAATGATGGTTTTGAGCATGGAAGTATTCCCAGAACATCAAAATTGATAATACGAAAAACATTTGTTGTATCAAAAGATGTTGTTTTAAAAAAATATGGTACGCTCAAAAAAGAGTGTTTTCGAGACTCTCATGTAGCGTTTTGTGAGTATTTCGACTGTAAAATTGGTTTTTAGACACCCAATATTTAAGTGCAACCACAGGGGGTTGCCCCCTACAGTAGGATAACCAATTTAATGA
>JADGBO010000113.1:0-468 GCA_015231465.1 Desulfamplus sp. | reverse complement strand
TTTTGACTGTAAAAATAGAGGTGAGAGGTGAGAGGAAAGAGGATAGGAGGAAGGTGTGGCGGGGTTTGAGGGGTTGATTGCTTGGCGGAAGGCCAGGGAGTTGACCAGGAATATTTATCAGGTGACAGGGGAAGGGGACTTTGCCAGGGATTTCGGGTTGAAGGATTAGATACGGCGGGCCGCGGTGACCATCTGGCCCATTGCCTGACATATATTGACATGAATATGGTCAGAGCCGGCGTTGTCAAGCACCCGAAAGACTGGGAACATGGCGGATATAATGAGATTCAGAATCCAAAGAAGCGATACAGGAAGGCAAAACCTCTTTTCAACATCGGGACAGGCAAAGATATCACCATTAGAGAGCTTGCAGAGATGATAAAAGAGATAACAGGATTTAAGGGGAAAATTGTTTTTGACACTTCAAAGCCTTATGGAACACTCAGAAAACTTCTTGATGTATCAAGA
>JADGBO010000112.1 GCA_015231465.1 Desulfamplus sp. | reverse complement strand
GCATGTTTTTATGGCGGAAAGCACCTCGTTGGTGAGCATGGTATAGACAAAGGAAAGAAGCGCGTTCACAGGATCCAGGGGCGGCCTTCTGTTACGGGTTGTGAAAGTGAAATTTGCATTGCGTATAAGTTTGTTGAAAACCGAGAAGTATATCCGTGTTCCCGCTCCTTCCACCCCCCGGATGCCATCTTTAGAAAGGTCATCCGGAAGGAACCGGCTCAATGCCTTGATGCGTGCGGCACTGTTTCTTACATCTTCTTCTTTGTGGGAGCGGGCATGTCTGAGCATGAAGGAGACCATATTGTCCAGCTTGCCCTTGACAAGAATTTTCATGGTTTTGCGGCAGAATTCATCCTGTTCCAGTTTTATATACTGGCCCCTTCGCAGTGCCACATGGCGATGCTCGTCAATCATGAGGCGACCCCTGAACCTGCCTGTGGGGGTTACAAAAACCGTTTCGATGCGGTTTCTGATACAGAAATCGATCACGGAACCGGTCAGGGATACATATCCACAGAGTATTATCTTCTTGAGGCCCTGGGCAGGAATGGTCTCTAAGACCTCCCCTTTTTTTACAATATCCAGGGCGTTGCCGTTCTTTTTCAGATAGGCCCCTGGTTCCATTACATAGAGTTTTTCCATTGTCTCTCTTTGGATGATATTGTTTGGGTTTGAGGCCATGATCATCATTTCGGCCAAGATTGTAGGGGCGGGTTCCAAACCCGCCTGATTTTGGGGGAAAATATGGAATCTGCCCCTACGAATTGGACCAAACGATGATCAAGGCCGGGTTTGATTTTATTTGCCGATGGTTTTAAGCAGGGCATCCAGTTGGGGATAATTGCTGCAATGATCCTGGAGCGTTCCTGCAATCTGGCGGGCCCTGGCCGGATTGCCGGCCCTGAAGGTGCTGAGGGCCTGCCAGAAGAGTCCTTCCCCAAAGGGGTTGCCCCACTGCTGCTGGAAGAATTTCACTGCTGTTTCTGCACTGGCAGCGGCCCTTGCAAAATCCTTTTGCAGATAGTAGATCCGTGTGAGCCGCATCAAGCTTTTATGTTTTGAACGCATATCCTTTTCCAGGGATGCCTTGAGTACGTTTTCCGCATCCTTGAACCTGTGGAGGGAGCAGAGCAGATCAGCCTCGGTCCATCTTCATCCACCGGATGGTACAGGGCGATGATGTTGTCCCACTGGTTATCCCGGAACATCTCCAGGATGTCGTCAACGCTTTTTTTCTCGGTCTTTTTGATGAGGTCGCTTTTGGGGGTTATGATATCCTTGAGGCTCAAAAACTGATCCTCGAACAGGTCGTTCAGGATATGGTCATCGGCTTCGGGGGTTTGTAAATCACTTTTTGCGACTCCCTTGAGATGGAGGGCATCGGCCCTTGCCATGGTGGTTTTACTGGCAGGGATCTCTTTTTCTGCCCGGGGCAGCTCTTCATCGGTATGGATAATTTTTGCTACTGATCCTAATGTTGGCATCACCTTTTCTCCTTATTTATCCCTGGTAAAATATTAATTTCCTGCCTTCCTGCTTATATCAATTTCATTAGGGATATTTTTTTCAAAAAAAAAAGTGATGCCGGGAAATTTTTTTGATCTTTTTTTAAGGAGGTTTCACCAGGCTACATGAAAATATCTGCATTTCTCACGATTTTTTAAAATCACCATTATAGAAAATTCCAGATTTATCACCTCCAGCATAAAGGGCGATCTCTGATTCAAAAGGGAACCCGATATGGACTCCCTTCTTGATGAAAAGCGTTTAATCATCTCCTAAGAACCCTTAATTTATTATTAATGTATAGCAAACTAAAAATACTCTTTTGTGATAATCAAATAACATTCTCGACAGTTTGAATTAAAAAATCTGATCTTGACATACCTCGTTTTTCAGCAGCTTTATCAATAATGGCAAGTTTATATTCAGGAATGGATATTTCAATTTGAATTTCCTTCTTTGATAGAAAAGAAAAATCAATATCAGCAAGCATCCAGAAGCCCCCCTCAACATATAAATCATTTTGCTTCATTAAATCTTCGATGTTTGAAGGTACAGGGGGAAATGTTATATCTTCCCCCTCATAATAACAAGATACTGCTTCCTGAATATTTTCAAGTACTTCTTGAATTGTCTTTCCTGAAGTAAAGCAACCAGGAATATCAGGAATAGTTGCACCAAAATCAGTATCAATTTCCTTGTGAATCAGTACAGGATATTTCATTACTCCCCCCATTGCCAACCAGCTTGTCTATATATATTTCTTATGGTTCCCACAGGAATATCTTTTTTGGGGTGAGGAACAACTACAATTTTGCTCTCTTTTTTGAATTTCCAGTGATCACCAGTGGTATTACTATGTTGAAACCCCTCTTTTTTAAGGCGTTTTATTATTTGTTTACTGTTCATGTGTTTTATCCGAAACCATTAATTCTTATATCCCTTCATTTTTCAATGCCTCTCTTCAATGGCATTGGAATCATATGTCCAGTCAGTGCAAAGTCCTTCCAGGATTAATGATCAATGGCACAATGCTGTCAAACTCCATAGTGCCTGAACCGGCGATGGCGAAACAGATGCTCCATCTTGATTGTGCCGTCACTGCCCGGGGTCTCTCTAACCTGGCGGGAGGTGGTTGCATAGACAGGAATCAGACCATTTTCCATGGCAAATCCCACCATGAGAAAGGCTGCCCCGAAATCTCCCTGGATCACCACAATATCCCCTTTGCCGCCCTCCTTTTTCAGCCACGCCTTCACAGGATCGAGAATCTCTTCCAGGCCGGGGGAGTCCGGCGGAACCTGGGACCAGAGTGTCTTTACATGATCGGGCATCTCCATGAACTCGGCAACCTCAAAGGAAGATCTGGCATCGGCAATCTGTTCATCTGTAAGGCTGTGACTTAAAAGGAGGAGCATGCGGCGGCTTCTTTTCCCATTGGCCGGGGGTAATATATCTTTTGTTTCAAGCTTGCCAAAGATATTTTTACAGCTCCCCTCGAAGCGAGCCAGAATGGCTTCCGGGGATCGGGCTTTTTTATCTGTTTCCGTCAAGAAGCCCCCGTGGTTCACGTCGTTTCTAATTCTGCCGAGGCTCTCCATATCCGATGCAAAGGTTTTGACAACCGGATTTTCCATGAGCTGTTTCACCAACCCGATTAATGAAGGGTCTTCTCCGTCTTCATTCAATTGGATTGTTGAATCCGAGACCAGCTTCAGTGCCATGCCCGCAGCTTTGCGGTGCTTCTCCACACCCCAGTCAAGACCCTGGCCGGCCAGAATATGGGTGATCATGTTCTCCTGGAGCATGGTGAGGGCCTGCTGATGCAATCCATGGGCAACGCACCACTGGACAGCCCGGAATCCGTTTCCAACCTCATCTTTGACAAAGGGGTCTATCTTTTTTTCCATGACCGAAAGAAGGGGTTCCAGGGGACGGATAAAGATATCGCTATCCTTCATTGAGGCGAGTTTCCCTTTTATCCGGCCATAGTCATAACCGATTATCCTGGCGCCTCTGTTCAGCATGAGATTGCGGGAGATGGCCTCCATTCCCCTGGATATGTCCCTTATATCGCCTGCAACCCGATCCTTGCCAAGTGTATCCTTCAATATGGGTCCCACTTCGCCCTGGGCCAGGGCTGCGAACTCCCGGGAGCTGCCGTTCTTGACAAAACTCTGGATCGCTTCTGTCCAGTGAATAACCTTGTCAAAACTGGTGAGATCGAAAATCGGAGCCACCCGCTGGTCAACCGGCATCTTTTTCACCCCATGGGCCTGTCCCAACTGTTCAAAGGCACCGTAATATATCCCCTGTACAGTTATCTGTTTAAGCATGCGGGCATATCCTATCAGGGTCATGAAAAGCATGGGAATGGAGCGAAAACCATGGGTGATGTCAAAGATGATCTCATCCCCTGGTCCAAGGGCATCATAAACCGCCTGGAATATCTGCCATATCTCGGCTTCGCTGTTGCCCACGGCAATGTCGTGACGTTCCACAGCGGCCTTAAGCTCCATGGCCTGGAGGCGGCTTCCCAGTCCCGAACCTGGTATGATCTCCCCTGTATGGCGATCCCTGTGGCCATTGTCCTCCCAGTTCTTCTCCAGTGCTTCCCGGGTTGTGAATATCTGGATTTTATCCTCCTCTCCCCACCGGCGGCAAAAACGATCCACAATATCCTCCTGGACATATTTCACCACCGAGCCGGGGTTGTCGTGGAGAGAGTATCGACATTCAAGATAGTCACTGGTGCCGAGAAATGAGATAAAGGTTCTGTTCATGGTTTTCTCCTTGATGTTTTTCTCCTTGTGTAGAGATTATTCTTTACCGTGGAAATGGATACATTATTTCCATAATCGGGGATAGTTGGCCTCCGACCATGAAGGTTTATATAGTTTTCCAGATAATGAAATTGGGGGCTTGATCATCTTTTCGGCCAGTGTCGCCATCTTGTAGGGGCAGCCCCCTGTGGCTGCCCTCAAAAAAGGATTTGCTAAAAAAAATTTCTGGAAGTCTATATGAACCTTGATTTATCCATAAGTTCACCGGCAGGGCAATAGGCCCGTCCGGTGCAACGCTTGGTTATATTTTACATATTTATCAGGAAATTATAGCGATTAGTTCTATTTCCTTAAGCACTTCTTCCAAAACGGGAGCGGATGACGGAATAACATTTTCCTCGCTCCTTTCATGTTTATGATGTGGATATGTGGAAAGTCTTAATTTCCGATGATGCCCCGTATTATCATAACGAAATATAAGAGTTTTGGCTTCCGTCATATATTGATATGTGTATATAAGCCGATTGACACCATTCTCAACATCTACGAACTCCCTCATATGCAAAATAGAATCATCGACAAAAAATATCTCACCGTTAGCAAATCCTTCATATGTGCCACGCTTATCATAGGTAATCCGACTTGCCTGCACAATCAGACAGGAATTTATTGTCTCATGAATCTGCTTAAAGTAGGTCTCAATTAACAACATGAACCTCTTGCAAAATTCCTATCTTTTCCTGTAATTTTTTCAATAACCGATATTCTCCTATCCATTCGGCGAATTCCAATGTTTCTTCAAATTCATCATTCTCGAAACGATTTATAAATTCCTGTGTGAGAAGTCGGTGTTTTTTTTCAAATTCCATGATCCGCTGTTCTGTACGACGCATACCTGCTTTCAACAATTTCAACTGATTAGCCAATGCTGCCTCAACCAATGGCTTCAATGAATATTGATAAGCACTGATAAGAGTTAGTTCAGCCATATTATTTCCCTTTCAAATTATTGTCCAGCGATGAACCTTGATCTATCTATATATAATTTCACCATTGTGTATCCGTGCAGGGAAAAGAGGAAAGATAATATCCTTTTTGCCCATCTCAAGTTCTATGTTCCCAAACACGCCGGAATAGACAAATCCCTTCTCAAGAAGAGCTTTCAATGAATCTCGGTCCAGCGGCCGATCTTCAAGAAGCCCTGCCACAACGTAAATAAAGTCGTACCCGTTGGCCGAGTACTGGGTAAAAGGTTTTCCGAACCTCTTCTCATAACGACTCTTTATCTCATTGGTGAAGTGAAAATTTTTATTATAAATGGCCGGAGCCGTGACATGGACACCCTGGGCCTGGGGCACGGCTGTGACAGAGGGCAGGGTAGCAGTGGTTGTGGAGATGATCTCCCCTCCATAGTTGATGCTTCTAAGGGCCTTCAATGCCCCTATGATATGACCATCAAACCCTATTAGAACAGTGCCTGCCGTATCTTCCACATCTCTTGCCTCCTTAGTGAAATCCTTTGCCGATATTGGAAAAGGGGCGGGAACCACTTTTATGCCGAACATCCTGCATCGCTTCTCCAGATTTTCATAAACAGAAGCTCCGTAGGCATCATCCAGGTAAATTACACCAAGGGAAGCACCACTCTTGGCTATATCCCTGAAAAGATCCACCATGGGAGGAGCTTCATGTTCGGCGGTGGGCCAGTAACGATAGACCCATTGCCGCCCCCGGGTCAATTCCGGGGCCGTAGCCACAAGGGCCACCATGAGTCTTCGGGCATCCTCGGCAACCGGGGCTATTTTCATGGAAAGGTAACTCAGGCAGGTGACGGTGAGAAGAGGGTTCCTCTTTTGAAGCCTGTCAAAGGCCATGGCTGCGGGATCGGCTTCCTGTCCCAGGGATGAATCCGCGGCATCTTCAACGACAAGCTCCAGGGGATGTCCATTTATACCCCCCCGGGAGTTAATCTCGGATATGGCAAGGGTGAGGCCGTCCCGGATCTCCTCCCCCACAAAGGCGGCAGGCCCCTCAAGAACCAGTAGGGCTCCAATAACGACCGGGGACTCATTCCTGCTGCACGATACCATAGTGATGATAGTTGCGAGTAGAATCGTGAGTAGAATTGAGAAAATCTTCAAAACCCGTTCCATGGGCATTTTTGAAAAAATTTTCATATGAAACACCTTTTTTATATGAAAGTCGTCCGTAGGGGCGATTCATGAATCGCCCCTACTTTCATTGTTCGTTGTGCCCGCCAGGGCATGGGGGTTTATATGAAAGTCCCCATATTTTAAAACTCCCGGGACTTTCATTGTTTGTTGTGCCCGTCATGAGGATGGCCGTTTATTTTTTATGCCAGCATGCCGCCGTCACAGGTGATGCAGCTTCCCGTAGTGTAAGAGGATGCCCCGGAGACGAGAAACAGAACCGCTCCGGCCATCTCTTCGGGTTCTGCAATGCGTCCCATGGGAATCCTGGGAAGAATCAAGTTTTTTATATCTTCGTTTTTGGTGATGGCACTGGCAAATTTGGTATCGGTGAGACCCGGAAGAAGGGCATTGACCCTGATGTTATGTTTTGCAAGTTCAATGGCCCAGGCCCTGGTCATGGTTATGAGTCCGGCTTTGGTTATGGAGTATATTCCCTGGAACAGGGAAGGCTGCACTCCATTCACCGAGGAGACATTGACAATATTGCCTCCGCCGTTTTTTTGCATCAGCCTTGCAGCACTCCGGATCATGAAAAAAGGCCCCTTAAGATTTACATCGTTGGTTTTATCCCATGCCCACTCCTCTGCGTCCATCATCTCTCCGAAATAGGGATTGGCAGCCGCGTTGTTGATGAGAATATCCAAACGTCCATACCTCTTTTCCACACCCTGCATCAACTCTTCAATCTGCCCAATATCTCCGGTGTTACAGATCATGGCATCGGCCCTGCCCCCGGCATCAATGATCTCCTTTTTTACAATTTCAAGGTCTTGGATTTTACGGCTGACAACAATGGAAACAGCTCCCTGGGCGGCAAGGGCCCTGGCCACGGCTTTGCCGATTCCCCGGCTTGCACCTGTTATCAGGGCAATTTTATCCGTAAGTTTAAACATTTCCTCAATTTTTTTATCCATAATATATAACTCTCCCCATGGGTGATAACTTCTCATCTGTCATACTGAAAAACGACCGCAAGGTTGAGATACCTGGATCATTTTCCGTAAATCCATAAATTTCATCCAGCAATCGGCATCCTTCATTGATCAGTTTACACTTTTCAGGAGGGTATGCTTATTTTTCAAGGTTTATGCTCCAAAAAGTGTAAAGTAGCTTCGGGTGCATATGAAGGATGCCCAGCAATCTCTATCACATTATCCATTGGTTAAAAAATCTTTTTGTACAAAAGATGGATCTGGATAGTCATAAAACCCCCGGCCGGACTTTATTCCCAGACGGCCATTGTCAACATACTCTTTCAGAAATGCAGCATTTTTAAATGCCTGTTTATCCCCTGTTTTCCCTGCCCAGAAATCCGTAACCTTCCATACAGTATCCACCCCTATGCTGTCAATCATACCAAAGGGGCCGACCTGGGTGTGCAGCACCCCCATCCAGGAACGGTCTATATCTTCAATGGAAGCGACCTTGCGGCTTGCAAGCCCCAGAGCCGCATCAATGAAAGCCATGAGCATGTTATTGAAAACATATCCATGATTTTCGGTTTTCAGTTCTATGGGAATCTGGCCTATGCTGACGGCAAATTCCCTTACAATCTCTATGGTTTCAGGGGCAGTGCCCGGATGGGGCATAATATCGACTATTTTTGTTACGGCAATGTCATGGAAATGGAAAGCACAAAATTTATCCGCTCTTCCCACTGCATTTGCAAACATGGACGGAACAAGGGTCGATGTGTTGGTGGTGAAGATGGTTTCCGGTTTGCAAAGCTTATGGAAACGTGCAAATATCCTGCCTTTGAGAACAGGATCCTCCGGTACCGATTCAATGATGAGATCACTATCCAGGGCTGCTGTTTCAGCACTGTCGGTAAGGGAAATGCGTCCAACTGCACAGGCAGCCTCTTCTTTGGAGCAGATTCCTGATTCAATAAGTCTCCGGCTGTTTTTTTGAAGACGATCAAACCCTTTTTCCAAAATCTCCATGGAGATATCGTGCATCACCGTCTCATATCCATGCAGCGCACATATAAGGGCTGTCTGCTGCCCCATGGTGCCGCCACCCACAATAAGTACTTTTTTAATATCCTCTATTTTCAATCCATTCTCCCTACTCAAGAGTTGTAAGTTCTCATATTCCATACCATATATTGTGATTATATATTGCGTTACAGTACTATCAGCAGTTGTCAGTGGGAGAACTTATCACTCACGAGCTCCCTATGTGTAGGCCGTTATATAGATGATTTTTCCATGATCATCCGTGCCCGTTTTTCAAGTATCCTGACCCCGTGGATGAGCATTCCAAATCGTTTATCCTTTGTAAAACCCTGGTGGAAACGCTGATAAATCTGCTGGGCAATGACGGCAAGGCGAAAGAGGCCGAAACACTCATAGAAATCAAAGGCATCCATGCTGCGGCCGCTCTTTTGTCCATACATCTCCACAATCTCTTTCCGGGTCATGGCTCCATCCATATCCGTGGGCATGGTTTTCATGATCTGCCACTCCCTGGGATCACCCTTTTCCACCCAGTATGCCAGGGAACTCCCCAAATCCATCAAAGGATCGCCCCAGGTGGCCATCTCCCAATCCAGCACCCCGATGATTTTTGTGGGGGAGGCCGGTTCCAGTACCACATTATCAAATTTATAATCGTTATGTATAAGAGTGGGTTTATCCGTATCCGGCGGCATCTTCTCCATAAGCCATGCAATGATCTCTTGGCAATCCGGGGCATCCTGGGTTCTTGCATTTCGGTATCTTTTTGCCCATCCCTCAACCTGACGATTTATGTACCCTTCCGGCCTGCCCATGAAATCAAGGCCCGCCTCCAGGATATCCATGCTGTGGAGTTCCAGGTGGAGATCAATGAGATTACGGCAAAGTTCCCGGGCCCTGGAGGGAGAGAAAGAGAGGCCCTCGGGCAGTTCCCTTCGCAGAATGATGCCGGAAAGTTTCTCCATGACATAGAAAGGGGTACCGAGTATGGAGTTATCCCGGGAGCAGGCAAGGGGTTTGGGACAATAGGGAAACCTTGGATGGATCGCACTTAAAATATTATACTCCCGGACCATGTCATGGGCTGCCTTTATCTTTGCCCCCCTGGGGGGACGTCTCAAAACCATCTCCCTCCCTCCCATTATGAGAAGATAGGTCAGGTTGGAAAATCCATCCGGATACTGCTTCACCAGAAGAGTGCCTGTAAGTCCGTGGATATTTTCCCTTAAAAAAGATTCAACCGCTTCAATGTCAATCTCTTCGCCTTGTCGTACCTTTACTGTATTATCGTAGTGTTTCATGGCTCTTCCCGCTGTTGTTTTTTACGTGGAAATGGATACATTATTTGGCATCCTTCATATGCCCCCCAAAATTACTTTACACTTTTTAGAACATAAATCCCGAAAAATAAGCATACTCTCCGGAAAAGTGTAAACTGATAAATGAAGGATGCCCATTATTTCTATAGATTTCCAGACAAATAACTTTCTTTCAAGGGTACGGCACGCCGTGCCCCTACGATTCCTTCGGAAAATTTCATTATCTGGAATGCTATATAATCCTGGGTGGCCGGACTCCGGCCATGAAGGTTTCAATATGAAAGTTCCCGTGGTTCAAAGCTATCAAGACTTTCATGCTGTCTGGAACAAAAGGAGTCCGTGAAAGCAATGACATATTCCGTATATTGATCCACGGATATTCCCCTTTTTTTATATTTCCACCTTTTCAGATACCAATCCTGCTGCATGGCCTTTATAATTGATGCCGTCAAAAGAGGGTCTCTCTCCTTAAAAATTCCTTTAGCCTGGCCGGCTTCAAGGATATTTACAAGCATTGTTTCCGTATATTGCTCCATGTTTAAAACAGCTTCAAGGCCCTTTTGGGCAAGATTTCTGGCCTCCATGAATGTAAAGTAGAACCAGGGTCTTGCAGACTCGCTTAAAAAAAGATGTGCTTTTATAGCTGTTATGAGCTGATCCCGGGGGGATGTATCGGGGTTGTGGAACTTCTCGAAGATATTACGTATCATGGAGCTGCCCTGTTTCTGTATGATGGATAGAAGCTCATCCTTGCAGGAAAAATAGCTGTAAAGGGCACCAAGGCTCATATTGGTTTTACTGCTGAGATACCGCATGGTCATGGCCTGGAAACCTTTTTCATAGGTTATATCAAAG
>JADGBO010000111.1 GCA_015231465.1 Desulfamplus sp. | reverse complement strand
TGAAAAGATTAGAATGAAGAGATTCCATCCCAGGATAGGCCTTACAAAATCCATTGGTGCAACCCTTATCACAAAAGTTTTCGGCATCTATTTTGTTCTCACGCTTATGATAACAGGTATCCAGCTTACAGTAGAGTATTTTCACATAAAGCAGACCGTACTAAACGACATACGGAAGATGGAAAGCACTTTCAAACCTGGCATTGCCAAGGGCCTGTGGAATATGGATATCTCTTTGCTCCACCCCATCATCTTTGGAATGAATGAACTCTCAACCGTAGTGGGAGTGAAAATTGAAGACAATACTGGTGAGGAGTTCTGCTCCATGGGTGTCATATCAAGCCGGGGCAGGCAGGTTTTTGTAACGTCGGAAGGAGACAGGTTTGATGCAGACTCAAATATCCCTTTTAACCCAAGAAAAGGACTCTTTTCACACAGTTTCAATATTGAGTACATTAATCCCTTCGACAACCTGACATACGAGCTTGGAGAAGTATCTATCTACTCATCGGCCGGTGTGGTTATCGACAGGATCAAATATGGATTTTTTCTCATCATAGTCAATTCAATAATAAAAACCACGGCATTGTGGTTCATCATCATCTATTTTGTCAAAACAATCATTGTAAGACCCCTTGCCGTTCTCACCCATGCCACGGAAAAGATGAATCCCAACAGTTCTGATTTTTTCAATATGACCTACTCCCCTGAGGAGCAGGATATGCTTTCTTCCAATAATGAGCTGGGAAATCTTACCCGAAGTTTCGACAAGATGAGGATTGCCATCCTGGAGAGGATAGAGAATCTGAACAGACTAAAAAATGTCGGGGAAGAGCTGGCTTCCACCCTGAAAATTTCTTCCGTTTTCAAGCTCATAATGGAAACCATGGAGAAAAAGTTCTCTTTTGATAAAGGTGCCCTTTTTCTTTGCCGGGAGGGAAGTTTCGTCAGGATTGCAGACCACTTTCCCCCGGCAGAAGACCCGGTTAAAGCAGAAGACCAGGTGAAAGCAGACGATCCGGTCAAAGCAGAAAACCCGGTTAAAACAAAAGACCCGGGAAAAGGAGAAGACCCGCTCAAAGAGGAGTTTGAAATAAAGGATCCCGGAATGAACCGGGCAAGTTTCCCGGGTGGAGATAATCATTGGGATGCGGATACCGGGAGCATTGGCAATACCATCATTGGCAATACCATCTATTATGATACGGAAGGTGCGGTTCTCCATGTTCCTCTCACCGACGATGGTGATAAAGCCGGCCTGCTCTGTTTTTCCGGGGCCCGGGACTTCCATCTCGATGAAGAGAACCTTGTATTTATTGAAGCTGCTGCACGCCTTGCCATGATAAGCATAAAAAATATCAAAATGCTGACAATGATGGAAGAACATGCCAGGCTGACCCGGGAGATTGATATTGCAAGGGATATTCAGTCTCTTCTGCTGCCTGAATCCCCGAGAATATCAGGATATGACATCTGTGCAAGCTGCACCCCCTCGGAAGAGGTGGGGGGGGATTATTATGATGTCATATCCGCCGGGGGATATGATTGGATTGTGGTGGGTGATGTGGCCGGGCACGGTCTTCCGGCCGGAATGGTCATGATGATGGTCCAGGCCTCCATACGCACCGTAATTTTTCGTGAACCTGATTTGTCTCCTTCGGAACTCCTGGCATCGGTCAATAGAACCATCCATGGAAATCTCCAGAAGATGGATGACTCAAAGCATATGACAATCGTTGTGCTTGCCGCGGGACGTTACGGCCTCTTCTCCTTTTCAGGACTTCATGAAGATATTATTGTATGGAGGGCCAATACCAGGAAAATAGAGACCGTTGAAACCGATGGAATGTGGATCGGCATGCTGCCCGATATTGACGAGATGCTTTTCGACGGCCTTGTCAGACTGGACACCGGGGATGTCATGGTCCTTTACACAGACGGAATCACGGAATCGGTTTGTGCCGGAAATGATATGTTCGGGGATGAACGTCTTATGGATACCGTTGAAAAATATGGCAGCGGCTCGGCAGCCGAGATTCATGATGCGGTTTTGAAAGAGCTTGAAGGGTGCCGCAAATCCGATGATGTCACTCTTCTTGTGATAAAACGTCTTAATGAAAACAGATGAGGATGGAAAGTATGGAAATTAAGGAAGAGAATTACACGGTTAGATATGATGAATCCGGGGCATCAATAACATGCAGCGGAGTTCTTGATCTAAGAGGCCGGGAGGGTTATGCGGAAATTGTGGAACTCCTGGGCAGGGCAGCCGAGTCGGATCCGCCTTCCGGGAAAATTACCCTTGATATGAAAAATCTGGAGTTCTTGAACAGTTCAGGCATCACTACCCTGGGAGGATTTATAATAAAGCTTAGAAAAAAAGGCGATACAAAACTGACAATTTTATGCTCAAACAGCTACTCCTGGCAACCCCGATCCATGAAGGGCCTGGGAAAACTCATGCCCGGAAATCTGGAAATCCTTTTTGATTAACATTTTTCTTGAAAGGATCACATCATGTCTTGCGATTTAACATTCGGTGATTTCATCGAACTGGAAGAGGGTGAAATAAAAGGCCGTCTTGCACTGAATTTCTATTCAGATGTCCTCAATATAGATGAGCTGTGGGAAAACAGCTCTCTTTCCGCAAATTTTTTATCCACATTCTGGGGAAATTTTTTCCCGAAAAAAGATTTGAAATCCGGCCGCACCCGTAAAGAACTTCAGGAGGAGATTCGTTATATCTGCGGAGAGCTGCTGGGTAATGCTGTGAAATTTAGCTATGAGCCGGACTGCATGGCTGAAATATGCCTCTATCTCCATGAACAGGAGCTTCGTTTTTATGTTAAAAACAGTGTCAACCCCGATAACATACAGGAACTTCAAAACCTCATAAATAAAATTCTCACCGAAGATACCAATGAACTTTTTCTTGAGCAGATGGAAAAAAACGCAGACTCAGGAGATGAATCCGGCGTTGGCCTGCTGACCTTGATAAATGATTACGGTGTCACACTGGCCTGGAAATTCCACACCAACGAATCAGGATTTCATATGGTCACGACACTTGCCAGACTGCCTATTACATGGGATAAAAACAGATGAACCACACTACGAAAATTTCACGGGAAGTTTTATTGAAGGAACATTCACGGGAAGATTTATTGAAGGAAAACCTGGAACTCAGGCATGAACTGGAAGATTTGAAACTTATGCTGGATGCCGTGACAGGCCATGCAGATGGAATAGAGTCCCTGCTCCTGGAAAAGGTCCAGGCCGGTGAGATGCTCTTCCAGGTCATAAGTAAGACCATACCGGTTCCCTTTGTCATTATCAGTGAAAAGGATGGAAGAACCCTTTTTTCCAATGAACACGCACAAAGGCTTTTCGGGTACTCCCAGGAGAGGTTTTCATTGGTGAAAGTCCATGAACTCTATGAAAACAGCGGCGATATTGACAAGCTGACCCGGGAGATGCTTGTCTCCAACCATGTAAATGATTATGAGGTCATTTTAAAAAAGTCCGATGGCACAATTTTTCTTACGTCACTCTTTTCCCAGCCCATTCATTTCAAGGAGCAGGAGTGCCGTCTCACGGTGATATATGATCTGACAGAGCGCAAAAAGGCCGAAGAGGAGAAGCTTATGCTGGAGAAGCAGCTCCGTCAGACCCAGAAATTAGAGGCCATCGGCACCCTTGCCAGCGGCATTGCCCATGATTTCAACAATGTCCTCAGTGTCATTTTCGGTAAATTACAGGTTGCCATGATGGTGCTTGGCAATAAAAGCGAAAAGGCCGTGAAGAACATAAACGATGCCCTGGATGCTGCCCGAAGGGCCCAGGCCATGGTAATGCAGATACTGACCTTCTGCAGACAGCAGGAACAGGAGAAGAAGCCCTTTAAAATAGCCTTGATAATGTCCGAGGTGGCCAAGATGCTCCAGGCCATGATAACTCCCGATATAAAGATCAAGCTGACCATCCAGAACCGGACATCAATAGTCATGGGAGATCCGACCCAGGTTCATCAGGTGGTTATGAACCTTTGTGCCAATGCCACCCATGCCCTGCAGGGCCAGGGGGGTATCATTGATATAAGCCTGAAGGAGGTTCGCCTTGACGAAGATGATCAGCTTATGATACCCCGGCTCAAACCAGGCTCCTATGCAAAACTCTCGGTGGTGGATAACGGCCCGGGTATGAACAAGGGCATTGCCGAGAGGGTTTTTGATCCCTTTTTTACAACAAAACCCCACGGTGAAGGCACCGGGCTGGGACTTTCGGTGGTCCATGGGATTGTGGAGAATCATGAGGGTGCTGTAAGCGTGGAGAGTGAACCTGGAAAGGGGGCCGCTTTCCACTGCTATTTTCCGCTCATTGAAAAAGAAGAAAAAGTCAATGAGGAGCCCCCTGTAATAGAGTCTGTTTACCGGGGCAGCAACGAGCGGATACTTCTTGTGGATAACGAAAAAAGTATCCTGGAGGCATATGGAGATATGCTCACTGCCCTGGGTTATAGGCTTACCCTGAAAAATACCAGTCAGGGTGCCCTGAAACTTTTTGAGGAGAATCCGGATCAGTTTGATATTGTGGTAACAGATAACCTCATGCCGGGCATGTCAGGAAAAAATCTGGCCAGGACAATACTGGACATTCGGCCGGATATTCCCGTGATACTATGTTCCGGAACGGATCACGGCATAGACAGGGAGGAACTTAAAGGGATGGGTATCCGGAGTTTTATCCTGAAGCCTTTTACCCAGCCCCAGATTGCCGAATTGATAAAAAAGACCCTTGGAGGCTCTTCCTGAAACCCTTGGAGGCTCTTCCTGAAACCCTTGGAGGCTCTTCCTGAAACCCTTGGAGTCTCTTCCTGAAATCCTTGGAGTCTCTTCCTGAAACCCTTGGAGCCTCTTCCTGAAAACCTTGGAGGCTCTTCCTGAAAACCTTGGAGGCTCTTCCTGAAACAGATACGCTCTTGAGAAACTACAGGAGTTTTGAACATGAACGCTGCACTGGAACGCTGGAATGTCACAAAATCCGCCGAACTTTATGGAATAAATGATTGGAGCGGCGGATACTTCACCATAGATAAAAACGGAGATGTACTGGTAATGCCCTCGGCAGGCTGCAGAAAACGGGCTGTGAGCATCCGGGAGATCGTTGAAGGCATAGAGGCCAGGGGACTTGGAATGCCTGTTCTCCTTCGCATTGAAAATATCCTTGACTCACAGATTGCAGCCCTTAACGACTGTTTTTTGTTTGCAATGCAGGAGCTGGACTACAAAGGCACCTTCCGGGGGGCTTACCCCATAAAAGTGAATCAGCAGCAGCAGGTGGTGGAGGAGATCACCCACTACGGCTCCAAATACCACCACGGTCTTGAGGCAGGCAGTAAAGCCGAGCTGATTGCCGCCATGGGAATGATGACGGACAAAAGCGCCCCCCTCATATGCAACGGCTACAAGGATGAGGAGTTTGTGGATCTTGCCCTGTGTGCCACCAAAGTAGGATACAACTGCATCATGGTTCTGGAGATGCCCGGAGAGCTTCCCCTTATCATAGAGCGTTCAAGGAAACTCAATGCCGTGCCTGCCCTGGGCATAAGAATCAAGCTCTCCACCCAGGCCGGGGGACACTGGGGTGAATCCGGTGGAGAGAGGAGTATTTTCGGTCTCAACACCACCCAGATCATTGAAGCCATTGACACCCTGAAAGCAGAAGGGATGCTGGAGTGCCTTAAGATGCTCCACTACCATCTCGGCTCCCAGATATCCAACATCCGTGAAATAAGAACCGCTGTAAACGAGGCCTGCCGGGTATATTGCGGCCTTTTCCAGGAAGGGGCGACCATGGACTATCTGGATCTGGGCGGAGGCCTTGCCGTTGACTATGACGGATCCCAGTCCAATTTCCTCAGCAGCCGCAACTACACCATGAACGAATACTGCACCGACATCATAGAGGCGGTCATGACATCCCTGGATGAGTCCGGTGTGCCCCATCCCACCATTATCACCGAGTCGGGACGGGCCCTTGTGGCCTACTACTCCATGCTGCTGTTCAATGTACTCGACGTTACCAAATTCCAGCCCGAACCCCTGCCGGAGACCCTCCCTGACGACTGTCCAGCCCAGATCAAATATATGAAGGAGACCCTGGACAGCCTCTCCATCCGTAACATTCAGGAGTGTTTCAACGACATCATATACTACCGGGATGAGGCAAGGCAGCTTTTCAATCATGGCAAGATAACCCTTAGACAGAGATCCCTTGCGGAAAAAATCTTCTGGGCCACCATCAACCAGATTGCCCGGGTATCAAAGGAGCTAAAGCATGTCACTCCGGAGATCCTCGATATTGAACGGGCACTGTCGGATATCTACTACTGCAACTTCAGCGTGTTCCAGTCCCTTCCCGATGCCTGGGCCATTGACCAGCTCTTTCCGGTGATGCCCATCCACCGCCTAAATGAAGAGCCCACGAGGAACGCCATAATCGCAGATATAACCTGCGACTGTGACGGCAAGATCGACCACTTCATCGACCGCCATGCCATGAAACGATTTCTGCCCCTGCATGAACTCAAGGAGTCCGAGGAGTATTATCTTGGCACCTTTCTTGTTGGGGCCTACCAGGAGACCCTGGGGGATCTCCACAACCTTCTCGGAGACACCAATGTGGTCACGGTAAGGGTGCTTGAAAACGGTGAGTACGAGTTCGTGGGAGAGCTGGAGGGCGACAGTGTGGCCGATATACTCTCCTATGTGGAATACGATCCCAAACGGCTTCTCGTAAGGTTCAGGAAAACCGCTGAAAGGGCGGTAAGAAAGGGCAGGATCACCCCCCAGGAGCGGCGGGAGATCATGCAGACCTATGAGATGGGAATGCGGGGATACACCTACTTTGAAAGATAACCAAACTATAGTTTTACAGATAATGAAATTGTTATGTCTGAAAAGAATAACTTCCAAAAATGGAGATAATAAGTAACTTGAAAGAATTAAATTTCCCAAAAGACTTTATAGATAAATTTATCTGGTGATGTATGGGAATTTGGGCAGGAAAGTAAAAATAAACATCCAGCACCTTTCCCTGAGGATTTGATTGAACGCATCATATCATCTACAAATTCGCATATTATCCTTGATCCATTTATGGGGTCAGGAACAACCGCTATTGTGGCAAAAAAACTGAATAGAGAATTTATAGGTATCGATATATCCCCTGAATATTGTGAAATGGCACAAGAACGCTTAAAAAATCCATCATCCATTGTTATGCCCTCGAATAAGGAGATATAAACTATGGAACTAACCGCAATCATGGAAGAAATCAGGCTTGTTCCGAAAGACAGATTACCGGAACTTTATGATTTCATACATTTTTTTAGGCTGGGTCTTGAGTCAGTCAGTAATGACCGGAATGACACTGATGAGATTATGCGGTTCGCAGGATGCTGGCAGGATATGACCGACAAGGATTTCGAGGATTTCTCACAAGAAGTTATGGAGCGTCGCCGGCAGGCGTTCTCAGAGAGGGCAACTCGTGAGTCCATCATTGATTGACACAGATATTCTCTCAATGTTTTTCAGAAATCATCCCGAGGTCACCGCCCGATTCGCATCCTATCTTGCCCGATACAAAAAGATGAGCATCAGCATCATAACGTATTATGAGATCATGAGCGGTCTGAAACACCGTGACTCCCGCAAAAAGTCGGCTTCGTTTCTCGAATTTGTTTCCAAGAACAAGGTGTTGCCGCTTACTGAGCAGTCTGTCGCAGTTTCCGCCGAGATATACGCCGAGTTGCGGAAAGAGGGAAAACCGCTTGATGACATTGACCTCCTGATTGCGGGCATAGCCGTTACGAATAATCTGGTTCTTGTCACACACAATCAAAGTCATTTTGGAAGAATCAGAAGATTGGAAATTGATGATTGGAGCGAAAAAGATTAAAATACGGCATAACCATGCAAATAGATAGGGTCAAAGATGGCATGGAATGCCTTAAATTTTGGTAAAATGAAGGCACTATACCACATATAGGGAACTTGTTGTAGTCTGGGGGTGTCTAAAAACCAATTTGACACCCAAATCGTGATGATGTAGAGACGCAATGCATTGCATCTCTACCGTTGATGGTCAAAAAATGGGCAATCGAAAATGTCAGATTTTGACACCCCAGTTGTAGTCTTTATGAGAGAGAAAATCAGTGAATACTAAGATATCCAAGCATTTTCATGGTACCATCTGAAATATACTTGGCGGAAATCGGGTCTAAAAAGGGGGTATCCTTTAGGTGATAATGGGCGTGCCCGGCTGTTCTCTGTATTTGAGTTCAAACACAATAGGGCCTTCAGCCCCCCGGCTTTTCAATTCCCTTGCCAGGCCCCGGCGGTCCCAGGCATGATTTAGGCCATATTGAAAGCACTCGGAAAGAAAATTGAATACATCAAACACCGTTGACTTGCGTGCAACAGTTAAGTGTAAACTGATAAATGAAGAATGCCCTGAATCTGATAAACTTTTATCACCTAATCGCCCAGAGGAATTGATCAACTTGACAGCAATAGCGGCCAATTTGGGGTAAATTACATCTTAAATGTTTCCAGAAATATGCCGAATGTCAGTACGATCATCAGCAAATCATTCTCAAAGGTCTGGCTCAGGCTGAAATTATTGTCCCTGTACATTTTTTTGAGGTTTTCCACAGTATGGGGGTTGAAGTAGCCCTGGTGTTTGATGGTTTCAAAGGAGAGTATATCTTCAATCCACTCTATCTGCTGCCGCAGAAGATAGGGGCTTCCCGGGGCCACAAAGGCAAATTTCGTGCGCTGGGTTATGGCATCGGGGAGATGGCGGCCGGCAAGTTTTTTGAGAATGTATTTTTCCGTACCCCCCTTGATGAGAATATCCGGGGGCAGGGTCTGCACCGCTGCAATGAGATCAATGTCAAGGAAGGGATACCGGGCCTCCACCGAGTTGGCAAAGGCCACCCGATCCCCGTGGTCGGCCAGAAGATGGTCTGCGATGCGAAGTTTGAAGTCCACATAGGATCGTTTGTGGAGGGGATGGAGGCCATCTATGCATGACGGATCAATGACCGGATGATTTGTCGCATCGAACCGGTGCAGTGACGCGGCCACATCCTGGGCATATATGGCCTCTTTTATCTCTTTGAACTGGTAGAAATCCCTCTCATACAGAAAGTCGGGATCACCCCAGACCCGCTCCCGTATCTCCCGTTCAAGCATCTCCTCCACATCCGGCACTGCACCATATCCGGATGCTGCATCTTCCCTTCGCTGGAGATCGAACCTGTAGCCCACATAGCCCGCAAAAAGCTCATCTGCCCCTTCTCCTGTGAGTACCACCTTGAGCCGGTTCTGGTTCACAAGGCCGGAGAGGGCCAGGGAGCAGGTGTCATAGGACTCCTTCAGGGGGGTCTCGGCATGGAAAACCGCCTTTTTAAGGTTGTCGGCAATGTCGGGCCAGTCAAACAGGGTTTCATGGTGCAGGGATTTGACATGGTCCGCCATGATCCTCTGGAAACGCCGCTCGTCAATGTTCTGGTCGGTGAAGCCGATGGAGAAGGAGTGGCGCTGATCCTGTCCGTTTTTTTGGGACTCTGCCTTGGCCTGGCCATGGAGTCCCTGTCCTGCCGGGGCATGGTCATGGAGTCCCTGTCCTGCCGGGGCCTGGTTCTGGCCGCTGCCCGGAGCCTGGCCATGAAGTCCCTTTTCCACCGGAGTTTGGCCATGGATATGGCCGCTGCCCGGAGCCTGGAAAGGGGCCTGGGATATCAGGGATGCAATGAGGGACGAATCAATGCCGCCGCTGAGATAGAAACCCACCGGAACATCGGCCTGGAGGCGCCGTTCAACCGCTGTTGCAAGGCATGATTCAATGCGGGATATGCACTCCTCTTCCGATTGATCCGGATTGATGTCCACCTCCCTGGGGTAGGTCAGATCCCAATACTTTTCAACGGTTACATTGCCGCTTTCCACAACAACAGCATGACCCGGGGGCACGGCATGGATATTTTCAAACATGGTGCCGGGGCTTATGGGACCGGGAAAGGTCAATATCTGATCCAGGGTTGTCATGTCAACCCTGCGGGGTATCCCGGGATAGGTGAGTATGGCCTTGATCTCCGATGCAAAGATAAAGGAGTCGTCAAAAACAGTGTAAAACAGAGGAGCGATGCCCACATGATCCCTGGCCATGAAGAGGCGGTGCCGGGTTTTGTCATGGACGGCAAAGGCAAACTGCCCGGAAAGGGCATGTACCATCTTTGTGCCCCTCTCCTCATAGAGGTGGGGGATAATCTCCACATCGGTGCGGCTCCTGAACCTGTGTCCCCGGGCTTCAAGATCCCCCCGAAGCTCCTTGAAGTTGAATATCTCCCCGTTGCAGACACAGGCAAGGGTTCTATCTTCGTTGAACAGGGGCTGCTGGCCCGTGACAAGATCAATGATGGAGAGCCGCCTGAAGCCAAGACCCAGGGGCCCCTCCACATGGATTCCCTCCTCGTCGGGCCCCCTGTGAACAAGGGTTTGGGACATGGCCTTGATCATTTCCGGTCTTACCCGTCGATCCCTGTCAAAACGCAGAATACCGTTAATTCCACACATATTGTTTCTATTATCTCCTCTCCTGTATTTTTAAAATCTGCAATGATAACGCCCCGCAGATTGTTTACCGAATTGTCTGTCATAGTTTTCTTTATAACATTTTGATGGTTTTGTAAATAATCATTGACACAAAATTCATCCCCATTAAAAATATGTCGGGATACTTTTATCGACAATCATGAAAATGTGACTCATTTTCACGATAACGGCCATGCCCTGGCGGGCACAACGAACAATGAAA
>JADGBO010000110.1:3518-10935 GCA_015231465.1 Desulfamplus sp. | reverse complement strand
ATCTTTTGTTCCATCTTTTCGTATGATGAATAGGTCCATTTGCCATGATCACTTTTGTAATATTTTTCCACCTGGCAGTGGTTCTGGGATATAAGTATATACTCTTGAAGTGATGGAACAAGGCGATAATGAAGGAATTTTTTGCCCCGATCATACGCTTCTGTGGAATCGGAAAGAATTTCAATTATTACAGCAGGATTCAACAATGTATCAAGCCCGTTTATCTTCTCAAGCTCAATATCATGACAGGCAATGACAATATCGGGATAGGTGTACTTTTCTATGGCTTTAATTTTAACCCGCATATCCCCAATGAAATTTTCACATGGAGAGTGTTTGAGTTTGTTTATCAACTCTCCGGCAATGTTCCTGCTGATGCGGTTATGAGTCAGACTTGCCCCTGTCATGGCAAATATTTCACCGTCAAAATACTCGTGCCTAATATCTGAGTCCCTTTCAAAATCAAGATATTTTTCAGGGGTCCAATAGAGCTTTTCCTGTGGTTTAGCATTCATGGCATTTTCCTTATTAATATCTCTTACTCAAAATCGACACTTATAATGCCATAAGCCTTGTCAATACTGTTTGAATAAGGATTTCCAGGATGGCTTCCCGGGAACCGGAGTATGATGCTTGTCCCCCCGATTTCCGGGAATTGTCTGAATCAGGATGGCCAGGATTTACAGGATGAACAGGATAGCTTCCCATGAACCGGAGGGTAATGTTTGACTGCCTGAATGCAGACAAACTTAAATTTCCCATGAAATTATGAACACATCAGCTCCATCCTGTAAATCCTGATTCAGACAAACACCATTATGCTCTGGAAAAATGAGCAGACTGTCGATTTTGAGTTCTTATATTGATTTCTCCACACCCCGCTGGATCATTAAAGATCAAAATCATCACTGAAACGGTATATGTGTATCATAAAATTAACCTAATGTCCAATTCAGGTTAGCGTCACCACCTGGGGCAGGGCCTTGATAAACTTCTGCCCCAGGCTGTATGTGTAGGCTCCCTGGGTGGGTATCATGAGAATATCCCCCTCTTTCAGGCTGCTTCCCCAGTAGCGGTATCCCCAGACATCCTGGGGGGTGCAAAGGGAGCCCAGGATGAGGCACTCCCTTTCAGTCATCTGGGGACGGGAGAGGTTGAGTATGGGAAAATAGTCGATTTCAAAGCGCTCCCACCCCACAGCATTGGTTCCGGCATCGGTAATGGCAAGATTCTCGTATTTCTTGTCCACCACCTGGATGAGAAGATGCATGGCATCATTGCAGATCCATCTCCCGGGTTCAAAGCAGATCCGGCAGTCAATCCGGCTGTGGATATGACTTTCCACGGCTTTTCCGATTTCCCGGGCAAACCCATGGATGGGTACAGCCCGGTTTATCTCCACTTTGAAATGTTTCCCCCCGGTTTCCATGGTCCGGATCAGCCACTCTCCCTGATCCGGCCAGTATCCTCCGCCTATGTCCAGGAACCTTATCATATCACGCTGCTCCCTGGAGAGGGTTTTAAGGGTTTGGCCCAGCTCCTTGATGAACTGCACCTGTCTTTCCGGCCCCATGTTCCAGCTTGTGTGGAATTGAAGACCCTGGAGATTTATGTTGGGGCTCTTTTGTGCCGCTTCCATGAAATCTTTTAGATCCCCCAGGGCTATGCCGAACTTTTTCCATACACCTTCCGGATCCGTGTTCAGCCGCACCCCGGCAGTCACACTTTTTCCCCATAGGGCAGCCCGCTTCTCAAGCCTGGAAAGTTCTCCAAAGCTGTCCATGAGTACAGTGACGTTTCCGCTGCACAAAAGGGCTCTGTCAAGCTCCTCCGGGGTTTTACCCGGGCCGCTGAACACAATATCAGGGGCGTTCATACCAAGGGCCATTTCAAGCTCCTCGCCGCTGGATACATCCAGTCCGAAACCCGATTCCAGGGCTGCCCGGGAAACCCCTGGATGGTTGTTGCTTTTCACTGCAAAATAGAATCCCGTATCCGGCAGATACTCTTCAAAGGCCGCCTTGAAAGTCCTGGCCCGCTCTTTTATTATTCCGGGTTCAAATATATAGCATGGTATCTGATCCCTTTGAAGCTCCTGGAGGATATCCTCTCCTTTTGTGAAAAACTTTTCCACAAATCTCCATATGGGTTCCGGAGCAGCCGCCGGGATTCCATCACGATTACCTCCATGGGGATTCACCTCCCGGCCCCTCTGTCCCCCTGTTTCCCTGGTCCCGAATTTCCAGGAATTGCCAGGGCCGGAATCAACTGGTTCCATCTCTATTTTAAGTTTTGAAAGCAGTGCCAGGCACTGGGATTCACAGGAGACAAGTCCCGATGGCTTGAAAATGATATGTCCCAGGTTCCATGAGTCGTAATCCATGGGAGGAAGGGTTATGGTGCGGCCCTTCTCCTGTCTGATGAGAACTTCCCTTACCCGGGGATCCTCCATTACTGCTGAAGTGTCAACCCCTTTTAGTATGCCGGGCCTGGGGGCATGGATTCTCAGGCCCACCAGGGGGGAGAATGAAGTGGGTGCATGGAAAGGGATATCCGGATCACCGGCCATGTCCAGGGCAAGTTTTAAAATATCCACTTTCATCCCCTTCTGGATGAGCCAGGGAAGGCAGTCTCCTCCGGGTCTCGGGGTCATCTCCAGCAGGGATACACCGTTTTCCGTGACAATGAAGTCGATCATACAGATACCCCGGGTGATACCCAGGGCCCGGGCAGCTCTCCCCAGCAGTGCAAGAAAGCTCTTCTTAGAGATATTGCCCCTGGGAAAGTCAATGAGTTCATAGGCCATGGTGGTGCCGAAGAAAGGCAGGGGAGAGTGAATTTTACGGGTGAAACGGATGGGTATTGCTGCCCGGGGCCCAGCGGTCGGATCGTCCTCCGTACCGGAGCCTGTAATCACGTCCCGACTGTACGGATCATCCCCCATGCCGGGACCTATAATCACATCGCAACTGTATTCCGTTCCCTCTACCCAGGTTTCAATGATAACATCCGCACCTTTCTGGAGAGATGTTATGGCAGTGTAGGCATCCTTGCAGGATTCAGTATCTGTGCATCTGAATACCCTTTCGCTGCCGCTGCCGTCCAAGGGTTTCAGAACGCAAGGCACCCTCTTTTCCAGGAAAAAATCCCCGGCCTCTCTTTCCGATGTTATGCAGCGGGCCTCCGGGGTGTCAATGCCCTGGGCCTGCCATATCCTCCTGGTGATGGATTTGTCCCGGCATGACTGGATGACCCGGGGTGAAGGATACCCCTTAAGGCCGAGTCTAAGGGCCAGTTCCGCTGTAAGGGGCATGGATTCGCAGTCAAAACAGACAATGCCGGAAAGGGTCATGCCATATTTTTTAAGATGACCCAGTACAAGTTCCGCAACCTTCTCTTCCCTGGGGATATTTTCCGGAGGATATGGTTCCTTTGAGTATTGTTCCCCGGAATGTTGTTCCCTGGAATGTTGTTCCCCGGAATGTTGTTCCCCGGAATATGGTTCCCTGGAATATGGTTCCCTGGAATGTTGTTCCCTGGAATATGGTTCCCCGGAATGTTGTTCCCTCAGCCCCTGGGATGACCTTAGATCACAAAGTATCTCTTCCCATTCCAGGGGAGCCGGTTCCCGGGCAATCCTCCTTATATGGTAATCTGTTACGAAAAGGAGTTCTCCCGGAGCCTTTTTCCCCAGCAGGTGGATATAGTCGGATGTGGTTCCCACCACAAGGATTTTACTCTGTTTTGTCATCGTAGTGTCCCAAGCCATCTATTTTTATCGTAAAGATACTTTCATTAAGGTTAGGATAATTGTAACGTAATAATGATTGTTGGGGAATCGCCCTTAATTGTTGGGGAATCACCCTTAATTGTAAGGGCGGGTTCGGAAGCCGCCCTTTGGTGGTCATTCCCTGGAGGATTATCTGATACAGGGGCCTCGGGGTGAGCCGAAACCTCTCCTTCCATCCAAAATCACCGCAGAGAAAATCAAGGGAGATACCAGATATGCATGACCACTCAATGTGATGAAGATTGATGAGCTTGGCAATGCCCGGGAAACTCCTTGATGTACCCCCGGCCAGGAGGGTGCAATGGCCGTTGACCACAGCCCCCATGTCAACGGCGGCCACTTCATGGTTTATCACCACCGTCACCATCCTCAGCATCTCTTTTTTTTCCAGCATCAGGGCAAGATCCCACAGGGCTGCCTTGAACCGTGGATCATGGAAGTAGCTTTGCTCACCAAAGTTCTCCATGTTCATCCTGAAAAGGTGATCCATGTCCCCAATATCGTTGTAACGAAAGGATACTCCCTGTTTTTCCAGGGATCTGATTTCAGATAAAAGCTTTTTCCTGGATTTTCCAGGAAACCGTCCAAGGTACTCCCCCAGGGAGGGGGAATCGGCCATGGACGATGCGTGGGAAACCGATGCACCGTCCATGCCAGGGCAAAGGGTGTCATGGACCCCGGGAGGATGGAAAAGATAGCCTGTCTCATCCTGCTCCAGGGGTACCGGGGATGGAAACCCTGGCTTCTCCAGGTAACGGATGTCGGCAGGCCCGGGAACGGCACGGACAAGGGCCGCCATTATTCCACTGCTTCCGGCAATGATCCGATTACTCTCCATCCAGGTTCGACCCTTCCAGGTCTCCCCGGGAAAGAAAGCAAAACAGCCCCTCCCTTCAATCCACCCCAGGGGAAGCAGCCCGTCAAGGCTTCCCTCGGGAGATCTGTGGACAAGAAACAAGGGTTTTCTCCGGTAGTGGCCTGCAAATATGGCCCTTGTTTCCCAGAGATCGAAAACGGATCGGACAGGATAAGCAGATATCCAGAGGCGGCGGCACTCCTCTTCATCCAAAACCCTATCTATTGAGTGATGGGCACTCTCCCTGTCTTTATCCATTTGACATTTCCATTCTACCTATAGACTTCCAGAAAAATATTTGAACAAATTCATTCCCAGGGGGCAGCCGCAAGGGACTGCCCCTACAGTATGTCCGCCAATTGCATTATCTGGAAAACTATAATATGGATGATAACCCGGGTGATGCGGCTGTTATATCCGGTGGTTGACATTGAGAATACTTGTCTCTCCCTTGAAATATCCCTGGGCAAAGTTTTTGACAACTTCGGGATCATAGGGTTTGCAACTGAACACATCAAGATAGGTTGTGTTGGTCAGATTGGCAAAATGGGCAGAGATAAGGGATGTTTCGATCAACTGCACCATGGAGAAACCGGCCACCTTTTCATCCTCCCCAAAATGGACAACCTGGGTCTCGCCGAAACGTTTCATTTCGATGAGATCACACAACTCCCTTACAAACCCTTTGATATAATCCCCATCCCGTATAAGTGCGGGATCGCATCCGTAAATATCAATGGATGATGCAATACCCCATACTGCCTGTGCCGGTTCTGTCTGTTTGAATGCAACAATTCCCATAAAATATTCCTTTCCAAAAATATCCAAAAAAATTTATATTTTAAGTACTCAGTATTCCAATTTTCAATTCTCAATTCTCAATTCTCAATTTTCAATTCTCAATTTTCAATTCTCATTCACACATCAAGGCGTTTTTTTGTTAGCAAATATAAAGCCAGGAAAAACTTTTTTTTATATGGCGTTGATATTGTTCATATAAAAAAATCATCTATGTCGGGTCTTTATTTTACAGGTATTATTTTTCTTGATATTCCCTGGGAAAAGGGCTTTAAATCGGATTTTGATTACCGAAAAAAATATTTTAAGAAATTAAATACTCTTTTTTAAAAGGGGGAGATGTATGCTTCTGAGACTGGCCATGGCTGTTACGGAGAGAAAACTGGAGAGTAGAATAGAGGATGGGCTGGGTGACATCTCCGACGTACAGATAAAGAAGTTTGTTCGGGGAAACCGAGTATGGCAGTCCCTTGTCAGAAGCTGTGCCGATATTTTTCTTATAAGTGAGGGCATGATTCCCCGACCGGTGGAGTCCGGTCTGGCAGTTTTGAACAACCTGCCGGAAAAACCCATGACCATAGTACTTCATTCCAGGGACTCCTCCCAGGAGCAGGCCCAGCTTCTTGCGGCAGGTGCCGATGCCGTACTCTATTCAGGTCTCTCCACCGTATCTCTGATGGAGGCCATGGAGACCATCCTGGAGTCCCGTCGTCAGTTCAACCTTATGGACCGCTATGACCGCAAGGGAAGGCTCAAGCCGAGCCTCAGAGATTTTGTATCCGAGAGCCACAGGATGCAGATATTCATGGAAGAGGTACATCAGGTGGTGACCAGCAGCACAACCCTTCTTATCCTTGGAGAGACCGGCGTGGGCAAGGAGCATCTGGCCCGGGCCATCCATGCCGAAGGACCCCGAACCAACGGCCCCTTCATAGCGGTCAATACGGCAGGACTTCCCGAACAGCTTCTTGAGAGTGAACTTTTCGGTCATGAACAGGGAGCCTTCACCGGTGCCATACGTGCCAGGAGGGGAGCCTTTGAAATGGCCCACGGAGGTACCATCTTTCTTGATGAGATAGGAGACATGCCCCTGCATCTCCAGGGAAAACTGCTCAGGGTACTCCAGGATTACGAGATTGTCACCATTGGGGGTGAGGAGCCTGTCTGGGTGGATGTCCGGGTCATTGCCGCCACCAACAGGGATATTGAGAAGGAGATCGAACAGGGAAGATTCCGAAGGGATCTTTTCTATCGCATAAGTGTGGTCTCCATGACCATACCCCCCCTTAGAAGCAGGAGAGAGGATATTCCCGGGCTTATCCGCAACTTTATCTCCTACTACCGTAAACGCATCGGCCGGGAAGTTCACGGCATTTCAGATGAAGCTGTGAGGTTGATGGGTAGTTATGACTGGCCAGGAAACGTACGGGAGCTTATGAATGTCATAGAGAGGGCGGTACTCCTCTGCCGGGGGAGCGTGATCTCCCTGGAAAACCTGCCCGAAGGAATTCTAAATTCAGGAGATAAAAGCCAAAAAACGGCACAAGGAACTCTAGGATCGGGGGATCAAAGTCAAAACCCCGCACAAGGAACTCTAATCTCGGGGGACCAAAGCCATGGGCTGAAAACGGCCAAATACCTGAAAACCGAAGAAGCCGGGTACCTGAAAAACGAAGAAAATAGACTCCCCTGTATGCCGGATCACTGCCGGGATAACATAACAGAAGCTGATCACAACATGGATGGCATCCCTTCAGGCAGCCGGATAACAATTGACATGGGATTGTGGGAAAAAAGAACTCTTCCTGAATTTACTGCCCATGTATTGCAGCAGATTGAATACCATTACATCCATATGGTACTTTCAAATAGTCGTGGACGGGTGGGAAAAGCCGCGGAAATGGCTGGAATACATCCCAGGGGACTCTACAACAAGATGAAGCAGCTCGGCATCCGCAAGGATGACTACAAGT
>JADGBO010000110.1:0-3420 GCA_015231465.1 Desulfamplus sp. | reverse complement strand
ATTACATCCATATGGTACTTTCAAATAGTCGTGGACGGGTGGGAAAAGCCGCGGAAATGGCTGGAATACATCCCAGGGGACTCTACAACAAGATGAAGCAGCTCGGCATCCGCAAGGATGACTACAAGTAATTTCAACAAGCACTGATTATTTTGAAGGATGTCGATATACTCATAAAAAAAATAAGATTCTTCTTGATATATTATAAATAATAGATTATCAAAATAGAACCTCGAAAATATTTAAGTCGTTGAAGTCAATATCATACAACCTTAAACATCATCAGTTTTAAAACAGTCACTCCCCCAAATAACATCGAAAACTTATATGGTTTAGGTATGACAATCCTTCGTTTTAATCTTTTTGGGGTCAGGTTTTAGGACATTCTCAAATCTAAGATTGGGCTTGTATTCCCAGCAATTCATCCCGGAAGCTAAAGACTTTGGGGTTTTCTTGCCAAAGAGTTATAAAATTCAAAAATGCCAAAGCGGTATTGATATATCGGCTCACCACACAGAAAAACCGCGATCGTTGGCTTGTTTTGTGCCGAAAGTGAGAAGCTAATGGCTCACTGAGATAATTTTAATTCTCTCTTTGTCCTTTATTTTACTGAAACAGATTTTAAATTTTAAGGAGTGCTTGTGAAACGGTTGATTGTAACTGACAGCACGTCAGATTTATCTAATGAAATTATTGATGAGTTTAAAATTCTGGTTTTACCGGTAAAGCTTATCCTGGACGGAAAGTCTTACAACGATAGAGTGGAGATAAAGATTGAAGATTTCTATGAACGCTATGAAACTTTTAAGACCATGTCCACCAGTGCGGTACCCTATGAAGAGTTTGCCCTTACATATCTCCAGTTGACCCAGAAGTATGAAGAGATCATTTTTGTACTCTGTTCAAGTCAATTAAGCAAAACCTACGAAAACATCGTCAGCGTTCACAACGATTTCAGGGAAAAACATGAATGCCGGATAGCTGTGATTGACTCTTTGCAGTGCGGCATGGGACTGGGGCATATTGTAATTGAAGCTGCACGTAAAATGGCCAAGGGTGATTCTTTTGAAGATGTTGTGGCAGCGGTTAACTCCATGATGACCCGGGTATCAACCTTTATGGCCGTTCCCACCTTGAAATATCTTAAAAAAAGCAAACGTATAACCGGTCTCAAGGCATTTATGGCCTCGGCACTGGGAATACGCCCGGTGCTTGGCATTGAAGAAGGCCGGATTATGGTAAAGACAAAATTGATGGGAAAGAAGAAAAATCTTCTCCTTGCCCTTATCGACACACTAAAAGAGGATATAGGCAACACCCCTGTAACAATGGCTATTTCACATGCCAAGGAGCAGATATATGTTCAAAGCCTGGTTTCAACATTTAGCACTACGTTTAAATGTCGGAAAATATACGTTACCTATTTTGGACCTTCCATCGGTATAAATACCGGTCCTGAAACCATGGGTGTCACCTATTTTAAACATCTTACTTGAGGGGGTTATAAACGATGATTGATGTCTCCTGTGAATCCTGCGGCAAAAAATATAGACTTGATTCAAAGCTGATAAAGTCTTCCAATGCCAAGTTTACCTGTAAATCCTGCGGCCATGTTAATTTACTTGATAAATACATTACAAAAGCCACCCCAGACTCCCACACAAAAGCTGCTCCAGTCTCCCACATAAAAGCTGCTCCAGTCTCCCAGGTCCCCCCTGCTGAAACCCGTCAGACCATGGGAAGTGACGATTTGAAGGTGACCTGGGCCAACAGTCTGCAGGTGAAGGTCAATGCAGTGTTAATATCATTGATTCTTGTTATAATGAGTACTTTCATGGTTATAAACTACGTGACGGAAAAAGATAAAATGGAGGCACAAAAACAGAAAATGGAAGATGAACTGAAAACATCTTCTGTGAATGTTGCCAAAAGATTATCTGTTTATCTTGTTGAAGCTTTCTGGTCACTGGACGATGAGATTCTGTCCGAGTCTCTCAAGTCCGAGATGATGGACAAAAACATCTTCGCAATAAACCTTGTGGATAGAAGCGGCACAAAAATTTACCTGGGATATTCCCGGGGAGATGACTGGCAGCTCATTGAGAACCATCAGTCCATAAATGAGCAGGGTACTGTGTCCTCCACTGAAAAAATAGAAAGGGACGGCAGTTCCATAGGCTCTGTTCAGGTTTACCTCACATCCAGGTTTGTAGATGCCCAGGTCAAACTGATAGAGGAACGCTTCAACCAGTCCATGTATCAGCTTCTTATTACATCTATTCTTCTCCTTTCCGCGGTGGCCCTTGCGGTCTATCTTGTACTTGGGCGGATGATTCTTGCACCCATTGCAAGATTGACACATGCCGCCAACCGGATAAGCCTTGGAGATCTTGAACTGGAGATTCCCATTGAATCCAAAGACGAAATTGGTGTGCTTGCCGGAGCCTTTGCCAGAATGAAAGTAAGTATGGCATTTGCCATAAAACAGTTGAGAAAACGATAATGCTCTATATGTCGCTTTTCCCAGGAAAGCCAAGGATAGCCAAAAGCATCTGCAAGATTTCAACCTGGGACTAAGGCTCCTAAAGGATAGGGGAATTTATGAAAATATTCTTTTGAAGCATGGTTTCTAAGAACCCAGTAATTTTTAAAAAGGCTCCAAAAGGGTTCCGGAGCTGCCACTACAAGCCACTACAAGCCACTACAAGCCACTACAAGGGATAGCAGTTTTTAAACAGGCTCCAAAAGGGTTCCGGAACTACCGCTACGAGGGGATAGCAGCTTATTAGCAAAGCCTGGGGTTCAAAAAAATTGTCCAAAGTGTTGGTTTTTAAGGACGGTTATGTTATTTCGACTTCAAGTTAATATAGCTTTCCAGATAATTAAATTGGTTATCGTACTTTAGGGGATGCCCCTGTGGCTGCCCTGAACGATGGATTTGCTAAAATATTTTTCTGGAAGTCTATAGTTAATATTTTAATAATGTTGTTGAGGTTTGTCATTACAAGTTATTTTATTCTTATTAATTTTAGGTGCCGTTCATACTCCTGCAAAGACAGTTGCAATTTTTTTTAAGTGAGTTCCCTGAAAAAAGGATTTTCTTGCAAAGTTCCAGACAGTCTTGAAGGGTGCCAATAATTTTAGGTCTGTTTTTTTGAAAATTGAGAAGGAATGCCATGGATACTGTCATAAGCGAACATATTGTCACCAAGGTTGAAATAGTTTTACAAAATTTCATTGAAGAGTCCGGGGCGACCTATGCCCTGATTACGGATATGGGAGGGAATCCCCTTTTTACCGCCGGCGAGGAAGACTTTCCGTCCAGGATAAGCTTTACCGGTAAAACCAGAATTTTAAACTCATCAATAATTTCATTAGATAAATCTGACGTGCTGTCAGTTACAATCAACCGTTTCACAA
>JADGBO010000010.1 GCA_015231465.1 Desulfamplus sp. | reverse complement strand
AATTATAGGTATGCCCAATGCTGGCAAGTCAACACTGATAAGTGCAATCTCATCCGCCCGTCCAAAAATCGCCGACTACCCATTTACCACACTCACCCCTTCTCTTGGCATGGTACAGCCTGGATTTGGCGAACCATTTGCCGTGGCAGACATTCCAGGATTGATAGAAGGAGCCCATGAAGGAAGCGGTCTGGGAATTCAATTTCTCAAACATGTGGAACGTACAGGTATCCTGCTGCATCTCATTGATGCATCCCGAATTGACCCCCAATCCCCCCTGGAGTCCCTCAACCTCATAAATCGGGAACTTGCCCTTTATAGCCCACTGCTCGTAAAAAAGAAGCAACTGGTGGTTTTGAACAAAATGGATCTAACCGGTACGGAACACAGGGCATCTGTTTTCAAAGAAGCATATGCAGACATTCATGGATCATCTCCAGATATCTCAAGCCTGCCAAAGGCTTGTGACATTCTCACAATTTCCGCTGCCACCGGCACGGGCACACGAGAACTTGTAAAAGAGCTGGCCAGAAGAATTGGTTCTGTTAAGGAATGAGTCCGAAATAAATTTCCCAAACTCCTCTTCACCAGAATAACGTACATGGGGGCATCACCACCACAATCGAAGTGAGGAAAGCCCTCATTATTGCCCATCTCCAGTCATGGAGAGGGGGCCAGGGGGTGAGGTAGACTTTCATATAACAGCCATGGCAGCATTACCGCCACAATCGAAGAGATGAAAGCCCTGAAACGACGGGGACTTTCATATAAAAAAATTTGAAACAGCATACAGGGAGGCCTGTCTGAGCACCTCCCTGTTTTACTGTTTATTTGTCTCAAAGTTGCCAACTTGTTTTGATTGAAAATGAGTCAAGAAAAAATATCAAGGAAAAAAACAAATGAAACGATTTGCTTTGATCGGGGGTGCAGGATATGTGGCACCAAGACATATGAGAGCCATAAAAGAGACAGGAAACGATCTCGTGGCAGTACTGGATCCCCATGACAGTGTCGGGGTGATGGACAGCTATTTTCCCAAAGCCCATTTTTTTACCGAGTATGAACGGTTTGACCGCCACATCGACAAAAAAAAAAGAAAAGGGGAGCCAGTCCATTATGTCAGTATCTGCTCTCCCAACTATCTTCATGATGCCCATATCCGTTTTGCACTGAGAAGCGGTGCCCATGCCATTTGTGAAAAACCACTGGTGCTCAACCCCTGGAACCTGGATGCTCTGGCCGAGATAGAGGGGGATTTTGAAAAAAATGTCTATACAATTCTGCAGCTTAGACTCCATCCATCAATTATAGAACTCAAGCAGCAGGTGGATAAAAGGCAGGTGGATAAAAAATATGATGTGGATCTGACCTATATAACCTCCCGGGGAAACTGGTATTTTACCTCCTGGAAGGGAGATGATTCCAAATCCGGAGGAGTTGCCACTAATATCGGCATACACTTTTATGATATGCTGATCTGGATTTTTGGAACTATTCAGCTCAATGTGGTTCATCATCGGACTCCTGATACGGTATCGGGCTTCCTGGAGCTGGAAAGGGCACGTATAAGATGGTTTTTAAGTGTGGATGAAAACAGGTTACCCTCTCATATTCGCCAGGCTGGCCAGCGCACCTTTCGTTCCATCTCTGTGGATGGTACCGAGCTGGAGTTCAGTCAAGGATTTACCGACCTCCATACCCTGAGTTATCAGGATATACTTGATGGCAAAGGTTTCGGCCTTGAATCTACCCGCCCCAGCATTGAAGCTGTCCATCACATACGAAATGCGGATGTGGTGATGCAGCGGGCATGCCTCCATCCTTTTATGGATATGTCTTGAAAGTGATGGCTCTATTTCCATGACATCCAATTCAAAAAAATCATCTTATGACTGAACTCAAGAGTTGTAAGTTCTCACATCTACCACCATAGATTGTGTTTTTATTGTTCAAATCAATACTATGTGTAGTAGATATTCAGAGAACTTATGACTGACGAGGACTGAATGATTTAAATTGACAGCTCTCGTCAGTCATAAGTTCTCCGAATGGCTAACACAGATGGTATTTTTCAGCAAGCCACGACCACAATGTATAGTGACAAACCTGAGAACTTAAGTCTCTTCACTTGACAGGCAGTTTTAGGAATGAGTCCGAAACAACTTTCCCTTTCTCACCCTCTCCAGCCATGGAGAGGGGGCTGGGGGATGGGATGAGGTAAATGGGCAAGTTATTAAAAACCGGTTCCTTAATATTTAAAATACACAGGGCAAATGCAATGGAAATGAACGATATAAAACACGAAGAAAAAGGTGTATTTATCCATGAAACAGCAGTCATTGATGACCATGTGGAGATAGGGCAGGGTACAAAAATATGGCACTTTTCCCATGTTTTGAACAATTCCCGTATAGGCAATTATTGCAATATTGGACAAAATGTTGTTGTGGGGCCGGATGTGGAGATTGGGGACGGGTGTAAGATTCAGAATAATGTCTCGGTCTATCCAGGGGTTACCCTGGAGAGAGATGTTTTTTGCGGGCCTTCCGTGGTTTTTACAAATGTGTTCAATCCCAGAGCCCATATCCGGCGCATGGATGAAGCGCGTCCCACACTGGTAAAACATGGGGCATCCCTGGGGGCCAACTGCACAGTTGTGTGCGGGGTGATCATTGGAGCATGGGCCCTGGTCGGGGCAGGTGCTGTGGTGATAAGGGATGTGCCGGATCATGCCCTGGTGGTGGGTAACCCGGCAAGGCAGGTCGGGTGGATGTGTGAGTGCGGGGTCAAGCTTTCCCTGAATTTTGTTTGTGATGCGTGTGGAAAATACTATCCACAACTTGCCGCCGGTAAAGCTGTAACTACTCTATTATGTGATAATGGAAAATACAGTCAACAATCTGTCACTGGGATATTTACAGGCAATAAATCATGTGGATGTGAAAAACACTTTTCCCAGCCTGCCCCCAAGTCTGATTATCAGGAAAATCAGCCCATGGCCTTTGTGGATCTTGCGGCCCAGCAGGAGAGAATCTATCCGGAAATTCAGAAACGTATCCAGGCGGTACTCTCCCATGGCCGATATATCATGGGACCTGAAGTGAAGGAGCTGGAAACTGCCCTGGCAGCTTTTTCCGGCGCTGGACATGTCATTACCTGCTCCTCTGGAACCGATGCCATATTAATGGTGTTGCTGGCCATGGAAATAGGGCCCGGAGACGGGGTTTTTGTCCCTTCGTTTACCTTTGTGGCCACAGCCGAAGCTGTGCGGCTGGCCGGAGCCACTCCTGTTTTTGTGGACATTGATCCGGTTACCTTCAATATTTCGCCGGAGAGACTTGATGAATCCATTCTTGCCCTGAAAGCCGCCAGACCGGAAATCAGACCCGCAGCATTGATTTCCGTAGATATGTTTGGACTTCCCTGTGATTATGATCCCATCAATGAGCTGGCTTCTGCCCACGGCCTTGTGGTCATAGAAGATGGTGCTCAGTCCTTTGGTGCCGGATACAAAGGCAGGATGGCCGGAACCCTTGCCCATGCGGGATGCACATCATTTTTTCCGGCAAAGCCCCTGGGATGCTATGGTGATGGGGGAGCAATATTTACAGATTCCCATGAACTTGCCGAAAAACTCATCTCCATACGCGTTCATGGAAAGGGAATGAACAAGTACGACAATGTGAGGATCGGTATAAACGGACGACTTGATACGATCCAGGCAGCCATTCTCCTGGCCAAGCTTGAGATTTTTCCCGATGAACTGGAGAGACGGCAAAGGGTTGCCGAAAATTACAAGGAACTTCTGACTTTTCAGGGTGGATTCAGGGAAGATTCAGGGGAAGATTACCGGGGCGGCACTCCTGATCTGATCCTGCCCCATGTTCCGGATGGATATGAGAGTGCCTGGGCACAATATTCCGTCAAGGCCCGATCGTCCCGGGAACGGGAAGACTTGCTGTCTCTTTTGAAAAAGGGGGGAGTACCTACGGCCATTTACTATCTCAAACCCCTGCACCTTCAGACAGCATTTTCCCATTCAGACTTTTCTTTGGGACCGCTTCCCCTGTCCGAGGATACATCGTCCAGAATTTTCAGCCTTCCCATGCATCCATACCTCACATTGGAAGAGCAGCAGCATATTGCACGGATTTTGAGAGCCTATCCATGGGCAGCAAATTGAAGATATTTTGAGTGCATGTCCATCATCAGGATTCATACATTCAGGCTTGTATAATTATATTTTTTTTGATAGACGATGGATGCATTTATCATATTTTTCTTTTTGTTTTGATGAAAATATCAATTATTGATATGAATAATTCATTATCTCAATTTTTGTTTGCAAAGCTGATACCCTTTTGCCTTTGTTGTTATTGCAGCCCCTTGTCTGAATCAGGATAATCAGGATTTACAGTAAGGACAGAATTTTTTGGCATCCTTCATATCACCATAAAAGTAGTGTACACTTTTTTTGAGTGAAGCCCCTGAAAAAAAGGCTTGGCTTCAGAAAGTGTAAAGTAGTCATGAAGGATGCCAATTTTTTATATGAAAGTCCCCGTCTTTTCAGGACCTTCATCACTTCGATTGTGGCGGTGATGTCGCCATGTACGTTATACTCCAGATCATTATGATCCTCGGCATCCTGATTTGGATACCATTTGATAAGGATCAAGCCCTGAAAAGGTTTGAATTTTGCGTTTATTCTTGATTTAGTTGCCGAGTTTGGTTATTGTCATTTGCTATTAATTTTGATGATGGCTGGATCCAATGGTTGTTAATGATGCTGGAATCCTGCCTGTGGTAAAAAGGGTTTCGTTTCACTTTTGGTTTTTGAAGTTTTTAATCGGGAGGTTTGAAAATGTTTAAAATTGTCAATCGGGAAAAAATGGCCCAGGGGACCATTGTTCTGAACGAGATTGATGCCCCGCGTATTGCCAGGAAGGCAAAACCTGGTCAGTTTGTAATTTTGCAGGCCAATGAAAAAGGTGAGAGGATTCCATTGACCATGGCAGACGTTGATTCTGAAAAGGGTACCATCACAATCATCTACATGATTGTTGGAAAATCCACCCGCATTTTTGGTAATTTGCAGGTGGGAGAGAGTTACTATGCCGTTATAGGGCCTCTTGGGAAAGCTACCCACATAGAAAACAGGGGCAAGGTTGTTTGCGTGGGAGGCGGCACCGGCATTGCGGTTCTCCATCCAATTACACGAGGTCTCAAACAGGCTGGTAACGAAGTTATTACAATTCTTGGTTCCAGAAATAAAGATCTCCTGATTCTTGAAGATAAAATGGCAAAGGTTTCCGATACTCTTCATATATGCACCGATGATGGCTCCAGGGGGCACCACGGTTTTGTCACCGATGTTCTTAAGGATGTGCTGGAAAAGGAAGATATCGGCCTGGTTGTGGCCATAGGGCCGGTTCCCATGATGAAATTTGTTTCCATGATTACAAGAGATAAAGGCATTGAGACCCTTGTGAGCCTGAATCCCATCATGGTTGATGGAACTGGAATGTGTGGGGGATGCAGGGTATCAGTTGGTGGAGAGACAAAATTTGCCTGTGTGGATGGCCCTGAATTTGATGGTCATGCCGTGGACTACGATGAACTTTCCAAAAGGCTGACCGCCTATCAGGAAGATGAGAAGATAAGCATGGATGCATGTCAGGCTGTTTAGTTCTGCTGCTCCTTTGGATTTATGATGGAGGATGTAATGGTTGAGAAAAAGGGAAAAAAAGAGCAGGCTCCGAGGGCAAAGATGCCTGAACAGGCTCCTGATGTGAGAAATAAAAATTTTCTTGAGGTTCCCCTGGGGCTTACACCTGATATGGCAAAAATGGAGGCTGAACGCTGCCTTCAGTGTAAAAAACCTGCATGTGTGGAAGGGTGTCCGGTATCAGTTGATATACCGGGTTTCATTGCGAGGATTGCCCAGGGTGATTTTGATGGAGCTGCTGTAAAACTTTGGGAAAGAAATGCTCTTCCAGCTGTTTGCGGCCGAGTGTGCCCCCAGGAGATTCAGTGTGAGGGAAATTGTATTCTCGGTAAGAAGGGCGATTCTGTTGCCATAGGGTATCTTGAGAGATTTGCTGCGGATCATGCACGGGAAAATGGTACTGCTGACTTGCCCGTGGTTGCTGAAAAAACAGGAAAAAAGGTTGCTGTTATAGGATCTGGGCCATCGGGTCTCACCGTTGCAGGAGATCTTATTGTCAAAGGCCATGATGTGACTATTTTTGAGGCGTTCCATCAAAGCGGCGGAGTGCTTGTGTATGGGATTCCTGAGTTCAGACTTCCCAAATCCATTGTGGCTTCAGAGGTGGAGACACTTGTGACCCTTGGTGTGAATATCGAAACCAACAGTGTGGTGGGGGCAACCGTCACCATTGACGAGCTTTTTGAAGAGGGTTATGATGCCGTTTATGTGGGAGTGGGTGCAGGTTTGCCAAGGTTCATGAATCTTCCCGGGGAGAATCTCATCGGTGTGTTTTCCGCTAATGAGTATCTTACAAGAACCAACCTCATGAAGGCCTATCGTTTTCCCGAGTATGACACACCTGTGCCCCGGGGAAGGAATGTGGTGGTACTTGGTGCGGGAAACGTGGCCATGGATGCTGCAAGAACAGCCATGCGCCTCGGAGCTGAGTCTGTGAAGGTTGTCTACAGGCGATCCCGGGCCGAGATGCCGGCCAGGGCAGAAGAGCTTCACCATGCTGAGGAAGAGGGGATTGAGTTTATTCTTCTGACCAATCCTGTTCAGTTTTTTGGTAACGACAATGGTCGATTGACCGGTATGGAGTGCCTGAAAATGGAGCTTGGCGAGCCGGATGACTCGGGCAGAAGACGTCCCATTGCCGTGGAAGGATCCGAGTACACCATTCCATGTGATCTTGTGGTGGTCTCTGTTGGAGCACAGCCAAATCCCCTTTTGACCAATGCCACACCAGATATTTCACTGAACAGGTGGGGGAATATCGTGGCAGATACAGCCACGGGAAAGACAACGAAAAAGGGTGTGTGGGCAGGCGGTGATATCGTTACAGGTATGGCCACGGTTATTCTTGCCATGGGAGCAGGCAGGGAATCTGCTGATTCCATCCATGATTACCTTACCCTTGGATGGTAAGCATTCATGTTATTGTTTTGCAAGAATTAGGTTGCTTTTTATGATAGCCTGTGTATAAAAAATGAGTTAAGAAAAAATTATCGTATGCATTACCTGTTAAATTTTAACAGAAAATATTGTGACGATTTTTTTGAAAGGGAATTAGAGCTGCAAAATTTTTTTGTAAGACTTGCCGTCCAGCTCTATTCCCTTTCTGTTTTTATGAATATCTTATGATCCACAAGGGACAGGGAGTGGATGTATCCTTTCAGGAACTTCTGATCCCCGAAAATACTTACAAGACGTATTCCTTCCTCTTCGGGTATAACCCGGTCCACTGCCTCCATTATGAGGCTATTCTCTTTGTTCTCTTCTATTAAGTATGCGTTTGCTTCACACATTGTTTCCGTACTCCTTTGGATATTATTTTCATATCAAAGTCCCCCGCTGTTTCGGGACTTTCATCGTTTCGATTGTGGCGGTGGTGCCGCCATGGCTGTTTTATATGAAAGTCCCCGCCGTTTGGGGATTTTCATCCATTCGATTGTCATGCAATGTGCATCATGGCCGTTATATAAAATCCTTGCCATGTTTCTCTATCATATCATCAACAAGCTGGGGAAGCGGTGTGGATGCCAAACCCACGATCTCCAGTTTTTCTTGGGTCAGGGGAATCAGGATTTTCAGGGCAGGCGAAAGGGCAATGGCTTCGGCCATCTCAGGGGTCAGCTCTCCCATCATGGAATGGGGCATGATAATCCCGACGGTTCCTATAATATAATCAGCATGTCTCACTGTCTGGACAATGGCATTGATGCCGGATGCTCCTCTGTTGGCACGGGCCTTGAGCATCTGAGCAGTGGCAATGGCATTGGTACCGAGGGCAAGAACTTCAATGTTTTCTCCAAAGTTCTCCTTGAGTTTTCTGATAATGGTGGATCCGATACCACCACCCTGTCCATCAATGACACATATTTTTTTTAGTGCTTGCATGATTTTCATAATGGGGTATTTTTAAATGTAATTGGCTTATCTGTCAAGTTTTAACATTGCGGCTTGTATTCATTGCAGACGGGTGCTATAAAATACCGATGGTCAAGTTATCCGGACGATTGAAAAGTTTCAGAAACGGGTTTTTGAAAGGGATTCTGTTAATATTTCTGGCTCTTTTGGGGATAAGTATTGTTCAGGTAGTTTTGATTAAATATATCAATCCCCCTTTTACAATACCCATGGTGTGGGAGTGGGTGCTTAAACATAGTGCAGGCAGACCCTTTAAATCCTTTTCCTATGAATGGAGGAGCCTGGAGGATATATCTCCCCATCTGAAAAGAGCTGTGCTGGCCGGCGAGGATCAAAGATTCTTGTCCCATAATGGTTTTGATTTCATTGAACTGCGTCGCATTTTTAAAGAGTTTGTGGATAGAGGCCGCATCAGGGGTGGGAGTACCATTACCATGCAGGCTGCCCGATCCCTCTACCTGATTCCCTGCCGCAGTCTCTTCAGAAAAGCCATTGAGGCGTGGTACACGATTTTTATGGAGATATTCTGGGATAAGAGGAGAATTCTTGAGATCTATCTTAATTGTGTGGACTGGGGCAGTGGTATTGTTGGTGCCGAGGCCGCTGCACAATCCTATTATGGATGCACTGCACAAAAACTGAATGGCCAGCAGGCTGCCATGATGACGGCCATTCTTCCGGCTCCCCATAGATTGTCCCCTTTAAAACCGGACGAATCTCTCATATGGAGGCAGCAGCGGATATTGAGGGATATGAAGTTGATGCCCCAGTTGTGATAAGTAATGAGTCTGAAATAACTTTCCCAAACTCCCCCTCTCCAGTCATGGAGAGGGGGCTGGGGGGTAAGGTAAATGGGCATGTTATTAAAAACCGATTCCTAAGTAAAAAAAAATTCAGGAAAAGTTTTATGGAATATGATGTTATTATTGCAGGTGGAGGCCCTGCCGGACTTTTTGCGGCATACCATTTGATGGAGCATGGATCCCTGAAGGTTCTTATGATTGAAAAGGGCAAGCCTCCCCTGCAGAGGAAGTGCCCCAATCATAATCTCCAGAAGTGCGTGGGATGTGACCCATGTAATATTCTTTCAGGTATAGGAGGTGCCGGTCTCTATTCCGATGGCAAACTCAATTTTATTCCCCGCCTTGGCAAAACCGATTTGACCCAGTTCATGCCCATGAGTGATGCCCAGGCTTTGATAGATGAAACAGAGAGCATTTTCACACGTTTTGACATGGACGGCCCCATCTATCCCACAAACATGGATGATGCAAAAAAAATTCGCAAGGAAGCAAAACGCTTTGGGATTGATCTTTTGCTCATTAAGCAAAAACACCTTGGAAGTGATAATCTGCCCGGATACATTGCCGGTATGGCCCGTTACATTGAGTCCAGAGGGATGACCATCCATACATCGGAAAGCGTTCTTGATATCATTGCCCATGAAGGACGTGTCACAGGAGTGGTTACGGACAAGGGGAGATATTTTGCCCCAAACGTCATCCTTGCTCCGGGGCGCATCGGTGCAAACTGGGTGGGTGCACTTGCCCAGAAACATGGCATTGGCGTTTCCCAGAGGGGTATTGAGGTGGGTGTGAGGGTGGAAGTGCACAACGACATCATGGACGACTTGTGCAACATTATATATGATCCCACATTTTTCATCCGAACTACCACCTATGATGACATAACCCGTACATTCTGCACCAACCAGGGAGGATTCATCTCCCTTGAAAACTATAAGGACTTTGTTTGCGTCAACGGCCATGCATACTCCGGCCGTAAATCCCACAATACCAATTTTGCTTTTCTGTCCAAGGTGGTTCTGACTGAACCTGTGACGGATAACCAGGCATATGGGGAGTCCATCGGCAGACTTGCCACCATCATTGGTGGAGGCAAGGCTATTTTGCAGCGTTTCGGGGATCTCAAGCGGGGCAGACGGTCTACCTGGAACAGGGTACAAAAAAGTTACATTGAGCCAACCATGATCAATGTGGTGTGTGGGGATATTGCAATGGCTCTGCCTGAACGTATTTTGTCAAACCTGATTGAGGGACTTGAGACCCTTAATCTGGTTGTCCCCGGGGTTTCCAACGATGAAACACTGCTCTATGCTCCGGAGATAAAGTTTTTTGCCACCCAGGTAGAGACGGACAATGACCTGGAGACATCCATTAAAGGGATGTATGTTGCCGGAGATGGGCCTGGGGTTGCCGGAAATATTGTCTCTGCCGCGGCAACCGGGTTGATTCCTGCAAAAAAAATACTGAAAACCGATTAGGGGGAACTACCATGAATCTTCAGGAATATTGTCCTGAAAAGCTGTTGACACCGGAAAAAGGGGTAAAAAAGATATCCAACGGCAGCCGGGTTTTTATTGGAACGGGCTGCGGCGAGCCCCAGGAGCTTATCAAGGCAATGGTAAATGACCAGGCTATTCAAGATATTGTTGTTTATCAGATGCTGTCATCAACACTTGCCAGATATGTTAATGAGAGGGGTTTTTTAAACCGTTTTACCCTGAAACTCTTTTTCATAAGCGTGGCCATGCGTCAAGCTGCATTTGATGGAAAGATTGACTACATTCCAGTATATCTTTCTCAGATTCCGGAGCTTTTCAAAAGCCATGAGATTGGTCTTGATGTTGCCCTGATCCAGGTGAGTCCTCCGGATCGTTTTGGATTTTGCAGTCTGGGCATATCCGTGGATATCACCCAGGCTGCCATGCAGGCAGCAGAGGTGGTAATTGCCCAGGTCAATCCCAATATGCCTCGAACATCGGGAGACTCCCTGGTCCATGTGGATGAGATAGATTATCTTGTCGTACATGAAGAACCCCTTGTGGAAGCCATTCCGGATGTGAAGAACCAGAAGATTGTGGAGCGCATAGGCCATTACATTAACCAGCTTGTTGATGACGGCTCCACCATCCAGGTGGGATTTGGCCATCTTCCGGACTCTGTAGTGCCCTATCTGGAAAATAAAAAGGATCTGGGCATACATACACAGGTGATCACCGATGGTCTGCTTCCTCTGTTTGAGAAAAAGGTTGTAACTAACCGCAATAAAAATTATCTGCCAGGCAGAGTAGTGGCATCCCTGTGCATGGGTTCCCGAAAGCTCTACGACTATGTGGATAACAATCCAATGTTCTATTTTCGCTCATCCGAATTTGTCAACGACCCCAATATCATTGCCAGAAATGACAATTTTATCTCCATCAGCTCCGCCCTGGAGGTGGATCTTACAGGGCAGATATGCACTGATTCCCAGGGGTACCTGTTTTACAGCGGAATCGGGGATCAGGTGGATTTCATACGGGGCAGCAGCATGTCCAAGGGTGGATTTTCTATAATTGTGATCCCCTCCACCGCTGAAAACGGAAAGGTTTCCCGTATTGTACCCCATTTAAGTGAGGGGGCTGGTGTGGCAACCACCCGTGGAGATATTGACATTGTTGTAACCGAGTATGGTATTGCCGAGCTTCGGCGGAAAAGTATTTATCAGAGGGTCATAGAGCTGGCCCAGATTGCCCATCCCAGATTTCGTCAACAGCTCATTGACGAGGCAAAAAAACGTCGTTACATATTTCCTGACCAGATGACACCATCCAGCCAGGATCTGCTTTTTCTGGACGAATACCACTATACAATGACCCTCTCCATGGGCAAAAATATAGATTTTCGGCCACTTCTGCCTTCGGATGAGTTTGAGTCAAGGAACTTTTTTTACTCTCTCCAGGACGATACCATATATTACCGTTTTTTCAACAAGCGCAAGGTCTTCTCCAGGGATATGCTCCAGCGTCAATGGGCCTGTGTTGATTATAGGCGAAACATGAGTATCATTGGGTGGCGCCAGATAGGTAGAAGAAAGCAGATCGTGGCCATTGGTTCTTATGCTGAAGCTGATGAAAAATCCGCCGAAGTGGCATTTCTGGTAAGGGAGGATCTCCATGGTTACGGTATTGGGTCATTTTTACTTAAAATTCTGGAGGGCATTGCCCAAAAAAATGGGTACACCCGTTTTGTGGCCACAGTACTTGCAGAAAACAGAAAGATGATCCGGGTTTTCCAGAAGCGTTATCCCCATGCAAGACTTATTAGAGCAGGAGGAGGAGAAGTGGAGGTGGAGATGGATTTTAAGCCCTCGGAAAGCTGATAATCATTTTTTGTATTGCTGTGGAGATCATGCAACAACCCCAAGTTTAATTTTGCCGTCATGGCAGGTAAAAATTGGGGTTTTTTTTATATGAAAGTCTACCTCACCCCCTGGTCCCCTTTCCATGACTGGAGAGGGGGCCGGGGGTGAGGTTACATTTTTACCCGACAGTTTGAACTTGAAGAAGCACTATTGCATTGTCAAAGCTAAAAATTAGGGTTCGGTTAATTGTAGAGACAAGGCATACCTTGTCTCTACGTTGCAGATAACCCTAAAATTAAGTGTTGACAGTGCATTAGGGCATGGCCGTTATTTTCAATCTTTCTTTTTAGAACTCAGTTCAGGAAAATCCCAGTAGAAAAATTCATTTTCCTTGGCAGCTTCCCCGTTGTTCTGTCTGGTTACTTCATTTTCCCTCAACTCAATTCTACGGATTTTTCCGCTGATGGTTTTGGGAACCTCGGTTACAAATTCAATAATCCTTGGAATCTTGAATTTGGCAAGAATATTCATGGAGTGCTGGAAAAGTTCAAGGGCTAGCTCTTTGGATGGAGTATAGCCTTTATTCAGGATAAGGTAGGCTTTTACCAGTTGATGGCGTTTGGGATCAGGTGTACCGACAACCGCAGCTTCGTTGACGGACGGGTGTTCCACCAGGGCACTTTCAACCTCAAAGGGGCCCACACGGTAATCCGAGGATTTGATGACATCATCGGCCCTTCCCACAAACCACCAGTATCCGTCTTGATCTATTGATGCCCTGTCACCTGTATAGTAGTAGTTATCCACAAAAACAGAGGCCATCTTTTCTGGGCTGCCGATGTATTCGGTGAAAAGTCCCAATGGACGCCAGCGATTCAGTTTTACAACAATGTGTCCTGGCTCATCCGGAACGGTGATCTCCTTTCCATCATCGTCCACAAGGGTCACATCATACATGAATGATGGATATCCAAAGGAACCGCTGCGCATCTTTCCTGCCATCCAGGGTGGGTTTCCAATCATGGCAGTGGATTCTGTCTGGCCGTAGAAATCCCTGATCTCGGTGCCGGTCAGTTTTTTCCATTGGGTTATAACTTCAGGATTAAGAGGCTCTCCGGCACCAATGGACTGTCTAAGTGATGAGAGATCAAATTGTGACATATCCTGGTTGATGAACATGCGCCACGCCGTGGGAGGTGCACAGAATACGGAAACCTTGTGTTTCGCAACGGCTTCAAGATAGAGGGGGCCATCAAGTACCGTAAAATTGAAGGCTGTGGCTGTTGCACCAACATTGAGGGGGCCAAAGAAGCTGCTCCAGGCCCACTTTGCCCATCCTGGGGCACTCAGGTTGTGGTGGACATCGTCGGGACGGATACCTGCCATGACAGATGTGGAAAGGTGCCCCACGGGATAGGAGGTGGCAGTGTGTCCAACTTTTTTTGGCAGGCCTGTGGTTCCGGATGTGAAAAAGCAGAACAGGAGATCAACCGAGGTTGTTTTGGCTGCCTCGGCATCTCCCAACTCCTTCTCAAGTGCACTGTAGTTGGTCCAGCCATCCTTTACTGTGTCTCCCAGAATAATTTTTATTTTGGGCTTAACGCCGGTGGCTTTGATGGCATCGTCCATAAGCTCAATATATGTATCTGCGCAGATGATGGCATCAGGAGCATAGGATTCAAACCTGAACTGCAACTCCCGCATGGTCATTGTGGTTGCTGTTGGAACAGTAACAAGTCCACCTTTGACACCGGCAAATGTTGCAAACCAGGTTTCCGGAACAATGGGAACCATCATGTAGAAATTATCACCTTTGGCAATACCGGCCTTTCTAAGTGCATTGAGGCATTTATTTCCGTTTGATGCAAAATCACTGTATGTAAAGCTCCTTACATCTTTAGTGGCAATATCCGTCCATATCAGGGCTGTGTGGTCTCCCTGCTCCTTGACATGGAGCCCTTCGAAAATCTCTTCTGCCCAGTTGAAATGTTCCGGCAGCTCCATGAAATTAAGCTTCTCAAAAAAGGCTTTGGCAGCATTTTCCTTCTGCTCATTATCATCCATCATGTTCAGTTTCATTACTTCACGATACAGATTTTGCATGGTTATTGCTCCTGTTTGAAATGGGGGGTTAGCCGTCAGCAGACGCTTCGGTTGAAGTGAATCTATTTAGGTTTGAAGAGAGATTCGTTCTTTATATGATGATCTTTAATCCTAACGAGCGCTCAGTCTAAACTTTAAATGATATAGATGAATTCTGTTATTGTTGTCAAAGACTTTTTTTTTGAAATTTCTTTTTCTGTTGTGAACCATGTTTTATTATTTGGCACTCTGTTTTTTCTGCATTTTTCACGTAAAACAGGCTTTCAGGAAACGAGTGGGCAGGGCAGGAATGGTAGAGGCGAAAAATTTTTGTCCCTACCATTGAAGGGTATGTAAAATAGAGGGAAACGGCTTTGATATTGGTCTATGACAAGGGATTTTTTTTATATGAAAATCCCCGCAGTTCCAGGACTTTCAACACTTCGATTGTGACGGTACGCCGCCATGGCCGTTATATGAAAGTCTACCTGACCCCCGGCCCCCTTTCCATGACTGGAGAGGGGGAATTAGTACCGACTTTTATGCTTGGTTGTGCCCGAAAGGGCATGGCCGTTATATGAAAGCCTCTATCATCGTTTTTTTATGGGCTTTCATGATTCGTTGTGGCGGTACTGCCGCCATGGCTTTTATTATCAGGCAAAAGCCTCTTCTGGAAACTCCATGATGGCTGTTATATTGGATTGAAGTGCGTCCATTCTGCCAAGGGTTGCCGGCAGCACATAGGTGATAAAGTACTGGGCGGTCTTTATCTGTCCCTGGTAGAAGGGCAGATCTTTTTTCTTTGCCTTTTCGATTTTGCCGGCTGCCACAACAGCCCTCCACAGCTCAAACCATGCCATACAGACATCCCCTGTGACATCAAGGAATGGGTGTGCCATTGCAAACGCGTCGAGCACTTTTTCCGACATGGCATTCATTCCCATGTGCATGGCCACCTCTCCAAGACGATTAACTGCTTTTTCAACCATGGAGCTCATCCCTTCAAGGGATTTGATCTCCTTTGCCCCGGCAATGGTCTGTTGCATCTCACCCAGCAGATCCATGAAGGGTTTGCCCTTGTTCATGCCCAGTTTTCTGCCAAGGAGATCCATGGCCTGGATACCGTTGGTTCCTTCATAGATACTTGTGATTTTGCAGTCCCGCAACAACTGCTCCTGGGGATACTCCTGAATGTAGCCATAGCCGCCATATACCTGGATTCCTTGGGTACAAACCTCGAAGGATCTGTCTGTGCAGTATGCTTTGAGAACAGGGGTGAGAAGTTCGATAAGTCCCTTGTATTTTTCTTTTTTCTTTCCTTCCTCTGCAACCCTGGCTTTGTCAAAAAGGTGTCCCACATAGTAGATCAGACTTCTCATGCCCTCAACATGGGCTTTCATGGATATAAGCTGACGTCTCACATCAGGATGTTTGATGATTGCAACGGATTGGGGGTCTTTATCAAACATTTTCATGAGATCAGTTCCCTGTATCCGTTCCCTGGCATAGTTTACGGCATTTATGTAGGATGCCGTGGCAAATCCAAAACCCTGGAGTCCGGTGCCGAGGCGGGCTTCATTCATCATGACGAACATGGCTTTCATGCCCTTGTTTTCCTCTCCGAGAAGCTCTCCAATGCAGTCTCCTCTGGAGCCGAAGGCCAGTGATGCCGTGCTGTTACCGTGGAGGCCCATCTTCTCTTCAATGCCGGTGCAATCCACATCATTTCTATGGCCGGAACTGCCATCTTCGTTAATGCGATATTTGGGAACCAAGAAAAGGGATATGCCCTTTGTGCCGGCCGGAGCCCCTTCAATCCTGGCAAGTACCGGATGTATGATGTTTTCCGTGAGATCGTGGTCTCCGCTGGATATAAATATCTTGTTTCCGGTAATGGAGTAGGTGCCGTCCTGGTTTTTTTTTGCAGATGTGGTGAGTGCACCCACATCTGAACCTGCCTGGGACTCGGTAAGGCACATGGTTCCTGCCCATTTTCCCGTGTACAGATTTTTCAGATACTTTTTTTTCTGCTCTTCTGTTCCAAACTCTTCAACCAGTTTACCTGCCCCATGGGTCAAGCCGGGATACATGAGAAATGAGCAGTTCGCTCCGGAAAAGAGTTCAGCCGCTGCCATGGATAGAACCTTGGGCATTCCCTGACCCCCATATTCAGGCGCATCACACAATGCCACCCACTCACCTTCACAAAAGAGCTTGTATGCCCTGTGGTATGATTCTGGTGTGGACACCTGACCATCCTTGAGAACACATCCGTTTTGATCCCCATCCTGCTGGGTTGGGAGGATCTCCTTGATGGCAAGGTTCCTGGCTTCTGTTACAACCATATCAATGGTTTTTTTGTTAAAATCCTGGAAAATTTCATGTTTTGAAAGCTCTGCAACATTGAAAACTTCATGAAGCAAAAAATCCTGATCCCGTCTGTCTGCGATTGACTGTGCCATTTTTTTATTCTCCTGTGATGATGAAAGTCCCTGTCAAAATATTCATTGTATTGTTACTATTTTGCGACTCCATTTATAAACATATCAAACACCATATTAACTCTCTGGGCCGGGTTTTCGTCTACATCATTCTCAGAGGAAGGCTCCTTGCTGGGAGGGTTGCCGATGGATGTGCTGTTTTCAAAAAGAGATGCCCATGCAACGGAATGGGTTATTTCGGAAAAAAGCAGGGCCATCTCCCCTGGTGGATAGTTTTTGAAGGTATCTTCTCCTGCCTCTTCAAATATGGTTTGAAACAGGGCGACCTCCTTTTCATGCATCCGGTTGACCTTTGCGTTAAGTTTGGGCATCATCACAGCATCAATGGTGCTGCGTTCTGATATGTAAATCCTTATGAATTCGCTGTTCTGCTTGTAAAACAGTGCCTTTGCAAAAAAAGATTTTTTTAATTTTTCAATGCTGGAGAGATCTTTTCTAATACTGATTTCAAAAAAAATTTTGCCGAGTTGATGAACCCTCTCCATTACAAGATCGTGGTAAATCTTTTTTTTGCTTGGAAAATATTTGTATATTGTACCCAGTGGATACTGGGATTCCTGACTGATCTGGGCCATGGTGGTTCCGTGGAAACCCTGGGTGGCAAATATGGAGAGTGATGCATTGAGAATATCTTCCCGCCGGCGTTGGTCGTCTCTCTCCTTTCGTGATATGGTCATTATAAAATCTCCATGATAATTTCAATTTTAGAATTGACATTCTAATTAATTGAGTTAATATGTCAAGCACTATTTTCAGATATGGGTAAAAAAATCGGGATTGATTCTAACGTTGGTCAGGCATTATGTAGAGGCTATTCCTTGTGGGTGACCTATGGGTACCCACAAGGGGCACCCCTGCGGAAGTGGCTCTAAATGAAATCTCGTCAGTCATAAGTTCTCCGAATGGCTACAGCAGATGGTATTTTTCGGCAAGCCAAGAGCACAATATATAGTGGCAAACCTGAGAACTTAAGGCTCTTGAGATAGAATCAATCCCAGAAAATCTACAGACAGAAAAAGGAAACAATGGGTTGTGAAATTATAATGGCCCCTTTACAGGGCTTTACGGATGCTGTTTTCAGGGATGTTTACTTTCGACATTTCACAGGTGTTGACCATGCCATGGCCCCCTTTATATCGACCATGACCAGTTGCCGTATAAACTCCTCCAGACTTAAGGATGTCATTCCGGAAAACAATATTCACTTCCCAGGTCTAATCCCCCAGATTCTGGGAAATGATGTACGGGATTTTCTCTTTCTTGCCGAAAAACTCGTAGAGATGGGATATGGATGTGTAAACTGGAATATGGGATGTCCCCATTCAAAGGTGGCGAGAAAAAAGCGGGGATCCGGTCTGTTGCCCCATCATGATATGGTGGCTGAACTCCTCGAAGGGATTTTTGCAGCAATACCGTGTTCTCTCTCCATAAAGCTCCGCCTTGGTCGCCATGACTCGGACGAGATTTTTCGTCTGCTGCCCGTCTTTGACAAATATCCAATTGATGAGCTCATTGTCCATCCCAGAACAGGGGTTCAGATGTATACTGGAAAGGCCGATGTGGATGCCTTTGAAAGGGTGGCTGCCCGTACCTCCCATACCCTGGTTTACAACGGTGATATAGTCTCTGTCAGAGGATTTGAGACCATTGCGAGGCGTTTTCCGGATATCACTCGATTCATGATCGGCAGGGGGATACTTGCCAATCCTTTTTTACCGTCCGAGATAAAAGGCAAGGATCGTGATCCCTGTGAAGACCTGGATCGTCTAAAGCTTTTTCATGATGAACTTTTTGAGACATATTGCCATAAATTCTATGGTCCTGTCCATGTTACCGGACGGATGAAGGGATTCTGGGCCTATCTTGGACAATCCTTTCCAGATGCTCGCAAATCCATCAAAAAAATGCTTAAATCAAAGAGCAGGGAACAGTACCAGGCCGCTGCAGAGACATTTTTCAGCCTGAAATGTAGTTTCTTGCCCCCTGAATGATTTTGGGATTATCATTAAAACACAAAGTATATCTCACTCCTGACACACTTTGGTGAAATTGAGATTCAAAAGTCAGCATTTTCAATGGTTTTGGTTGTTTTTGAGGGCTTCCTTCATATCCTTCAATAACTCAAGAGTCTTAAGTTCTCAAGTTTACCACTATATATTGTGATCGTGGTTGCTGAAAAATACTATCTGCTGTAGCCATTCGGAGAACTTATGACTGACGAGTTCAATAATGGTTTGTATTTTTTTTGAGTGCAGTCCCTGATAAAAGGGTTTGACTTCAGAAAGTGTAACTGTGCCTGCCCTTTATGTGGGCAATCACAGGGGATTGCCCCTGCAAAAATGACCTAAAATAAAATCAAGCCCGAAATCTATATTGTTTTTTAATACTTTCTGTACTGAATGTTTGCAGTACAGCTTTTTAAACTTTAAGGAGATCAAAATTCATGGATCCACTTTTTCAACCAATCAAGATCAATTGTCTCAATGTCAAGAACAGAATCTTCATGCCGGCAATGCACCTTGGCATGGCAGATAATTTTAAGGTTACCGACCAGATCATCGACTTTTATCGTGAACGTGCCCGTGGAGGTGCCGGCTTGATATCCGTCGGATACGCCACTGTGGACGAGTTATCTGGAAACAGTCTGAACATCGGTGCCCACAGCGATGATCATATTGAAGGTCTCGCCCGTCTTGCCGCCATCCTCAAAGAGGAGGGAGCTGCTTCCTGTGTCCAGATCAACCATGCAGGCCGTTACAACATGTCTTTTTTTCTCAATGGCCAAAAGCCGGTGGCACCTTCTCCCATTGCTTCAAACCTCACGAGGGAGGAGCCCAGGGAGTTGACCGAGGATGAGATTTCTCTTGTCATACAACGGTTTGCCCATGCAGCTTCAAGGGTCAAAAAGGCTGGATTTGATGCAGTGGAAGTTTTGAGTGGTACCGGTTATCTGATCAGTGAATTTCTCTCTCCATTGACCAATTGCCGGCAGGATAAATATGGTGGAAGTTTTGAGAATCGTATTCGGTTCGGCATTGATGTAATGCGGGCAATACGCTCTGCTGTGGGTGATGGCTATCCCCTCATCGTGAGGATGAACGGCAATGATTTCATGGTAAATGGCCAGGGCAGGGAGGAGCTTCAGAACTATGCCAGGGCACTTGTGTCCATGGCCGGGGTGGATGCCCTTTGTATCAATGTGGGCTGGCACGAAGCCCGTGTACCCCAGATTACAGCTTCTGTCCCAAGGGCAGCCTTTGCCTATCTCCCACGGGGAATCAGGGACATTGTGCAGGTTCCGGTTATTGCAAGTCACAGGATAAACGATCCCGCTGTTGCCAGGGAGCTGATAAGTGATGGAATGTGTGACATGGTCGCCATGGGCAGAAGCCTAATTGCCGATCCCTTTTTGCCTGAAAAAGCCATGAAGCAGAGGGAAAATGAGATAATACACTGCATTGCATGCGCCCAGGGATGCTTTGACAATCTTTTCAAGCTAAAGCATGTGGAGTGCCTCTGTAATCCCCGTGCAGGCCACGAAAAGGATCGCAGTATCATTCCCCTTTCTCCGGAGGAGCCGTCCAGACGTGTTATGGTTATTGGAGGGGGGGTATCTGGAATGGTTGCTGCCGTCACCCTTGCGGATCGGGGTCATCGGGTATCTCTCCATGAGAGAGGAAATCGTCTTGGAGGCCAGTTGTTCATTGCCGCAGCTCCTCCGGGAAGGAGTGAGTTTGCCGAATTTGCACGAAATCTTGCTACCCAGGTTGCCATCAGGAGTGAAAAAATCCAGTTGCATCTCAATGAAGTGGTGGATAAATCGTCAATTGCCAGGGAAATGCCCGATCATGTTATCCTTGCAACCGGAGCTGTGCCCATGACACCCCCCATTCCAGGTATTGAAATGGGCCATGTGGTGCAGGCATGGGATGTTCTCATGGGAAGGGCCTGGACCGGGCAGAGGGTGGTGGTGGTCGGCGGTGGTGCAGTGGGGGTGGAAACGGCTCTGTTCCTTGCTGAAAAGGGTACACTTTCCAGCGATGCCCTTAAATTTTTACTTGTGAACAGGGCAGAAGATCCCGAATATCTTTATGAGATGGCAACAAGGGGTACCAAACAGATTACAATTGTCGAGATGCTGGACAAGGTGGGCAGGGAGTTTGGCAAAAGCACCCGATGGGGCATGCTTCAGGACATGGGACGTCTCGGTATTGAACACCGGGTTAAGAGCCGTGTCCTTGAGATTACCGGGAGGGGTATTCGCATTGAGACATCTGAATGTGTTGAAGAGCTTGAAGCAGATACCATTGTGCTGGCCACCGGTTCCAGATCGGAAAATTCACTTCTGGAAGATATTCAAGCCCTTGGTATTCCATGTAATGCCACAGGCGATGCAAGTCAGATAGGAATGGCCTTTGATGCTGTGCATCAGGCATTTGTAACTGCCATGGTCATTTAGGAATTACTTCCCGGTAAAAAGGCAAACTACTTTTGTGGAAATCTGAAGAATGCCACAGATTCCTGATCATAGGCTTAGTGTCCATATACTATGCCATTAACTGTAACTTTGAATTTTCAAATACCTCTATTTGTGTTTTTTTGGGGTAGAATATGATATATGGATTTCCAGAAAAATATTTTTGAGGATTCCCCACTAAGGAATGAGTCCGAAATCACATTCCCATTTTAAAAATCAAAACAGGTGCCTTGCAACGGCTGTCTTTTCTGAAAAGGGTAAGTGTGGGGTGTCTAAAAACCAATTACTTTGATGCCCAAATCGTGATTATGTAGAGACGCAATGCATTGCGTCTTTACCATTTGGTTGTTTTTGCCATTGGATAAATAACCGAAAATGGCAGATTTAGACACCCCATGGTAAGTGATTAAAGACCGATTCCTAAAAATAATTCAATGGAGTACTAATGGCACGAGAAAATGATATTGTACTTGTATATCTTGAGGATAATCCCGTTTTTTTTGCACGGGTGGAATCCATATGGCCGGATGTCAAGAGGGACTGGTTTAATATTGAGCTGCTGGTTCTCCAGATCCCCTTGAAAGTGATAGTCTGGACTTTGAAGGATCTCTACATTGAGGGCGAAGAATTTTTTATGGGGGGTAAAAAGATGAGAATGGAGGTGGTGGAGCCTCCCCAGAGCCTCTATACGGTGGATGATGACGATGAAATTGACAGGGATGACCATGAGGGACATACCCATAATGCTTCTGTGGACTCTCCAGCCCGTGGAAACTCAAAAACGGCATACAAGGAGAAAAGGGATGCACGGGTCATCTCAATTGCCGATTTTCAGAAAAGAAAAAAATAGTGTCTGCATGTCCCAAACATGAAAAAAATAGTGTCTGCATGTCCCAAAAATGAAAAACAGATACTGTAGATTTCCAGATAAATAATTTGCAGAACCTTGGCTTGAAGGCTGCAAATAGGGGGCTTTGGTCGCCAATGTCGTTTTCTGGAGTATTATGTTTTGTAACGGTAAACCGACATGATTGCATATCAATCCTAAAAAACGACATCTTGTCGGCTTTGAGGATCAATCACTTCGTAATACTGAAAACTGTTGTTTTTCATGGTGAACTCCCATGATTACGTCTCAATCACCCCATAACATGAAAATCTGATGCATTTTCACGGTAAAATAATTTGATATGAATATAGGCTCGTTGAAACTTGAGGGCAGGACAATCCTTGCACCCCTTGCAGGTATCACCACACTCCCTTTCCGGCGCATGGTGAAAGCCTGCGGATGCTCACTGGTATGTTCTGAAATGATCAGTGCCAAGGGTATTTTTTACGACTCCAAAAAGACTTTCGCACTCCTTGATACCCATCCGTTGGAACGTCCCATCTCCATCCAGATTTTTGGTTCCGATTCGGTTTCCATGGCCATGGCAGCGAGAACCATAGAGAAACAAGGAAGGGTGGATGCCATTGATATCAATATGGGATGCAGTGTAAAAAAGGTTGTTAAAACCGGAGCAGGAGTGGCTTTGATGCATGACATTGACAATGCCCGGGCTGTTATGGAGGCTGTCAGGGAGAGTACATCACTTCCCTTGACCATCAAGATTCGATCAGGATGGGACAGCTCCGGATGGCAGGCCATGAAAATAGCGGGTGTCGCTGAAAACGTGGGGGTGGATGCCGTGGTTATGCATCCAAGAACTGCATCCCAGGGATTTCGGGGTAGGGCAGACTGGTCACTCATAGGAAAATTGAAGGATAATATTACAATTCCCGTTATTGGTAATGGAGATATTGTTACTGTCATGGATGGACTTCGCATGATGGAAGAGACCCGTTGTGATGCTGTCATGGTTGGACGGGCTGCCATGACCAATCCCTTTATCCTCGCTGACATTGACGATATTCTTTCTGGAAAATCCCTGACTCATCGTTCCTTTGACGATATTTTTTCAGTGATGAAAGATTTTATACGGGCAAGTGTGGATTATTTTGGTGAGGAAATTGCATGTAGAATGATGCGAAGTCGCCTGACCAGTTTTGTGAAGGGGTGGCCGGAATGCAGTAAATTTAGGGGTGATTTTTCACGTATAACCTCAAGGGATCAGGCTCTGGAATTAATAGAATCATATCAGAAGAGTATTGATAACTCGTCAGTCACAGGATCTCTATATGGAGACTGAATTTGGTATTTTTTAGCAAGTTAAGCCCGCAATATACTCAAAAACGACACCTTGCCGGATTTTCTAAGCATACGGTTATTTGTCTGAATCAGGATAGCCAGGATTTACAGGATGAGCAGGATTTGTATCCTGTAAATCCTTTGATCCTGAAAATCCTGATTCGGACAGTATTGACAAGGCTTAAGACTCGAAATTGGTCGACTTTGAGAATATATATTGGTAAGTCTGATAAAGTACGACTTTTGAGTGGATAAGTTGAAAAAAATCTACAAGCTGGCATCTTTTGTTTTTCATCTTACAATTTTTTAAAATTATCCTTGTTGACGGGTTCGTTTTTAAAAAAATGTAAAATGCTTTTGGGATTAATATGAAGAATGTCAAAAAACCTTGACAAAATATCATAAATTTTAGATAAATAACTCTCTTGAAATTACGGAAGTAAACATCCCTCTCAAAAAGAATTCCATAAAATAGTTTGAAATAAATGACCTGATTCCGGATGCTCTGAAATTTGGATTTGATTTCCATTGGGGTAGATTCGTTTTTTTTGCATCATTTATTTTCCAATGAACGATTATGGGGAACATATTGAAGATATTTTGATCTCCTTCACGACTGCTTTACACTTGCTGTACCCAATCCCTTTGCTCAGGGACTTCCTTAAAAAAAGTGTAAACTACTTTTTGGAGGCTATGAAGGATGCCGATATTTTATTGTCCTATTCCGATAGTCAAAATTATGGACTTTCAGTCCCTTCGGCTTTCAGTCCGCAGTTAAGTCTGCGGAAGGAGCTTTAGCCCAAAATCTATGGGATTTCAGCCCATAGTTGTTTAATTTTAAATTTTATTTTTAATTAGGAGAACAGAACCAATGAATGATTTTCTTCAAAGTCTTAGGGGCGGTACCCAGAAAGATAAGCGAATGCCAAAGACCAGAAGAGCAGTTGATAATGAAAACCATTACGGTTCCACCCCGGGATTCCATGGGCATGGTAACTATCAGGGTACAAGGGCCGGGAATGTTAAGCGTTCAGGCCATTCCACAGGACATTCTCCCATGACCGGTGTGGAGCCCCAGACTCAGAGTTCCGGTGTATCCATTGACCCCGTTGATATCATTGCTGAACTCCTTGAAGTTTATAATAGAAATCAGGAAATTTTGACGGGAATTGAAGAGAGAAGGGTTCTTGTGGAGGAACGTAAAGCCATTGCCCTTGAAGAGATCGCCGAATATATCAGGGTAGCGACATCATCCTCCACCTTGCAGCATCTTCTGACGGCGAAACCCGATGGTGATGAAGATATTGATCACAGGGAACATTTTTCAAGGCACAAAGAGATTGTTGATACCAGCGATTTTGTCAAGGTTGCAGATACAGCGGACCCTGGTGGTGTAACCTCTTCCATGGAGAGTCGGAAAAATGAGAAGGAATCCAATCTCCTGGGGGGGGGAAGTGTTCCCCAGGATGATGTCCGGGATTGGACATCTCCGTTGTCATTCTCAGGGGATGAAGACTTTTCCGGAGGCGATGTGGATGATTTAAGTGAAAAGGGTGTGGAGTCCCATGGGAAATCTTCTGAAAGGCTTGTCGTCAAAAAAGATTCCCCAGACGTTGTCGTGAAAGTGATCAAGCGAAAAAAGCCTGTGGAAAAAACAGAAAATGTCAGTGTAGGCATAGGGGAAGATGGCATAGGGGAAGATGGCTCGGAATCGTACAGGAGTGATATTTTATCCCGTGAAGAGATCATGTCTATTATCAGCTCCATGCGTAAAAGTGGAGCCACGTTTGACCAGGTTGCCCAGCATCTTGTTGAACTGAAACAACCGACTTTTTCCGGCAGGGGAGAGTGGCATGCCCAGACAATACATCGCCTTTGCAGAAAATACAATATAGATAAATCTTCCGGACAACTTGAGGATACAATATTCCGTGACAGAGAAACATGAAAATATAACTGTCATGGCGGCATCACCGCCACAATAGAAGTTATGAAAGTCCTGAAACGGCGGAAACTTTCATATAAAAAAAAGATTCAGCAATAAATAATTTGTCCATGTCAGAATAGATCACCGTTGAGGGAGTTCATGTATTCATTCCATTCAATGGGAAGCATGTGCTGCTTTCTGGAGTTACACTCCTTGCAGCAGGGGGCCACATTGTTTTTTACCGATCTGCCGCCCCTGACAATGGGAACGATGTGATCCATGGTCAGTTCTGCCGGTGGAAAGGTTTCACGGCAGTAGTGGCAGACCCCCTGGGATCGTTTCCTTTTCCACCACTGGCTTTGTTTCAACTCCCGTGCTTTCTGTTTCTCCCTGCTGCGACTCTTCTCGTCCAGATCAAAATAGTGGTAATCCATTGCCATTAAAATTCCAACTCCTTTAGAGCCTGTTTGAAAATTGTATCCCCTGATAACAGTCATCTCCGGGATTTTGTAAGACATTTTTGATCAAAATGCCCGTCATCATTGCCTTATCGCGAGGAGAGCCTGTTTAAAAATTAAGGCTCTTAAACTGATTTTCAATATCCAAAATCTTTAAGATTTGTCTCGTTTCTACTCCAGTTTTTTGTCACCTTTACAAAAAGTTTTAAAAGCACTTTTGCCCCTGTCATTCGTTCAATATCCTTCCTTGCCTGTTCTCCTATCCTTTTCAGCATCTGTCCCCCCTTTCCAATGACTATTCCCTTCTGGGAATCCCTGTCGAGATGGATACTTGCGTGTATTACTATGAGTTTTTTTTCAACCTTGAATGAATCAACTGTGACAGCACTGGAATAGGGGATCTCCATGCCGGTGAGACGAAATATCTTCTCCCGTATCATCTCTCCTGCAATGAATTTTTCTGACATGTCGGTGAGTGTATTTTCAGGAAAAAGGCGGGACCCCACGGGAAGGCACTGCTCAACTTCCGAGAGGAGCTGGGGGATCTGAACAGCTTTTTGTGCGCTTATGGGAATGATGGCCTTGAATGGGTGCTGTGATGAGCAGACATCAATGATGGGCAGAAGTGTCTCCGGTGATACCAGGTCTGTTTTGTTTAGTGCCAGCACAACGGGCTTGTCCAGTTTCCCGAGCTGCTCCATGATGATCTGCTCCGAGTTCATATCCCTGCAAGATGCATCCACCATTAGAAGAACTGCATCCACATCCTGGATTGCAGTAAGTGCCTGGTCAACGATTTTACGGTTCAAGAGGGAGCCTGCCTTGTGGATTCCGGGTGTATCCATGAAAATCATCTGGGATGTTGGGCGTTCCAGAATACCCAGAATTCTGTCCCTGGTGGTCTGGGGTTTTCTGGATGTGATAGAGATCTTTTCTCCGATAACCCGGTTTAAAAGGGTTGATTTGCCTGCATTGGGGGCGCCGGTAATGGCAATAAAACCGGATCTGAAATTCTGGGGATCAACTTTTACATTGCCGGTGGAATTGGATTGGGACTCTTTGTGGGAGTCTGTGTTCCGGTTAGAATCTGAGTTTTTCATGTGTGTGGGGATTCCTGTTTTGTCTGTGATGGGGAACGTATTTCGAATCCATGGATTCATGGGTGGGAGAAGAGGGTTTCCAGCTCATTGAGAATGATCTCCCTGCCCTGTCTGGATGTGGCTGAGAAGAGGATTACGTCATCTTTTTTGCAGTTCAATGTTTTTGCGGTCTGGATAAGCTGGGTCTGCTGTTTTGTTTTGGATAACTTATCTGCTTTGGTAAGTACTATCAAGGCTGGAATTCCCCTGATCTGGAGTCTGCCGAGAAGATCAAACTCCTCCTGGCGTGGTTCTCTCCTTATGTCTATCAGAAGAAGCACACCAAGGAGATTGGGTCTCACATCAAGATACCGTTCCACCATAGGCCCCCACTGGGCACGGATTTTTTTGGAGACCTTGGCATAGCCGTAACCCGGCAGATCCACAAAAAACGCACTGCTGTTTATGTTGAAAAAGTTTATTAGCTGGGTGCAGCCTGGTCTGGAGCTGGTTTTGACGAGATTTTTGCGGTTCACCAGTGTGTTGATCAGGGAGGATTTCCCCACATTGGATCGCCCTGCAAATGCAACTTCCGGCAATTGGGGCTCGGGAAATTGTGAGGGCTTGACAGCACTCTTGATGAATTCGGCCTGTTTTATTATCATGGCTTGCTCCGTGACTGGCTGAAATGGCAGCCCCTGCCGGTACAGGGTTTCTGTTGGATTATCATGTCCGGCTCCGTACCTCCAGCCATGCATCCAGGCGATCCATGCCCTTTTCAATGTTCTCCATGGAGTTGGCATAGGAGAAGCGAAGATAACCCTCTCCATTGGTTCCAAAGGCAATTCCCGGGGTAACGCCCACATGGGCATTTTCCAGGATTTCCATGGCAAGGGCATTGGAATCCATGGAGATGTGACGGGCGTTGGCAAATACATAAAAGGCCCCTGTTGGCTCAACTGTGATGCCCATACCCATGGCTTTGAGTCGTTTGATCATATATTTACGCCTTTTGTTATAGGTCTGCTGCATGTGGCTGATCTCCTTGGCAGACTCCTTGAGGGCAGATACGCCTGCCAACTGTATCACAGAGTTGGTACATATGAAAAAATTCTGGTGAAATATCTGGATGGGACGAATGAAGTTTTCCGGTGCGATGAGATAGCCCAGCCGAAGGCCTGTCATGGCAAAGAGTTTGGAAAATCCGTTGAAAACAAAGGCATCCTTGTCGATTTCAAGCATGGAGCCAGCCTTTCCACTGTAAACCAGTCCATGGTATATCTCATCGGATATCAGTGCAATTCCATGGGTATGGGCAAGGGCGGCAATCTCCTCCATGGTCTCCCTTGGCATGACATTGCCTGTGGGGTTGGATGGGGAGTTAATAACGATGGCCCTGGTTCTATGGGTAATTTTCCTGGCAATTGCCCGGGGAGTATACTGAAAAGCATCCTTTTCATACACAGGAACCATAACTGGAATACCCTGGGCAAACCTTATGAAATTGGGGTAACAAACATAGTGGGGGTCGGAGATTATCACCTCATCTCCTGGGTTGATCATGGCCATGAACAGCAGCATCATGGCAGGAGATGTGCCGGCTGTAACAATTATGTTGCCGGGGTTTACATCCACAGAGTAAGTTTTCTGGTAATAATCTGAAATTGCCCTTCTGAGGCGGATATCTCCAAGGCTGTGGGTATAGCTGGTCTCACCACAGTCCAGTGCATTGATGATCTGGGTACTGACACAATCTGGTGTGGCAAAATCGGGTTCCCCCACCTCCATATGCACCACATCAATACCACGGGTTTCCATTTCATGGCTTTTTTCCATCACCTCCATGACCACAAAAGGGGTGATATCTCTTGTCCGGACTGCCGGTTCCAGATATTTCATAAACAACTTTTAATCTCCTGTTTGTCTTCTGTTAAATGTGGGCTTTTCTTGGTCTTTTTAAAAGCCCACTATCCCTTTAGGGTAGGAATTACTGTTCCTTTAGGGTAGAGGCTGTTTACGGGTTATCTCCGATCCTATATAACTTTGTTCAATGGATATTCAATGATCCCTTCTGCCCCTTCCTTGAGAAGAACCGGAATCAGATCCCTTACAACACCGGCATCCACGATGCTTTCAACCGAGAACCAGTCCGATTGATACAGATGGGCCACAGTGGGGCCGTTGAGGCTGGGAAGCAGGGATACTATTTTTTCCATTTTTGATTCGGGCACATTCATTTTGAGACCCACAAGCTGGTCTGCCACAAGGGCACTCTGCAGCAGCAGGGCAATCTGTTCGATCTTCTGTCTCTTGGCCGGATTCTGCCATGCCGTTTTATTGGCAATCAACTGGGTGTTGGTCTGCATCATTTCATGGATTACCTTGAGATTGTGGGCCCTGATTGTACTTTCGGTTTCAGTGATCTCAACAATGGCATCGGCAAGGCCGGAAACGATCTTTGCCTCTGTGGCTCCCCAGGAAAATTTGACGTTTACATCAATATTTCTATCTTCAAAGTAACGTTTTGTGAACTTGACAAGTTCTGTGGAGATTGTTTTTCCCTGGAGATCTTCTATGGTGTTCATGGAAGAGTCTCCTGCAACGGCCACAATCCATCTCGCAGGCCTTGCACTCACTTTGGAGTAGATCAGATCCGATACCACATGGACATCGGAGCCGTGTTCCGCAATCCAGTCCTTTCCTGTCAAGCCGGCATCAATGACGCCGCTTTCCACATTAATGGACATCTCCTGGGCCCTGCACAGGGCGCACTCTATGGTCTCGTCGTTGATATCAGGGAAATAGCTGCGGCCATTAACATTAATTTTCCACCCCGATCGTCTGAAAAGGGCTATGGTAGCATCCTGGAGGCTGCCCTTGGGAATACCCAGCTTAATTAGTTTTGTCATTATGAAAACCTGTCTTTCATATTTGTTCAGAAAATTATTATATATTTATACATTTTTGTCTATACTACGTTATGGTTTGCCGTGATATAGATTTTCAGATAAATAATTTGCCCAATTCTTCCCTAAAGTCCGCAAATAGAGGGCTTTGGTCACCAATTTCGTTTTCTGGAATACTATAATTTGCCGTGATAGTTTGTCGCCATGGTGAATTTATGATTTCCGGCTTGATAATCATTCTGACCATGATGCGTAGGGGCAGATTCCATATATTCCCAATTTCGGTCTGTTTTATAGTGCTTCGTGAATTAATTGATACTTTGTCACCTTATTCTTTGTCACCTTATTAAATTAAGATCTGGTATCAATTCAAATGCTAAAAGCTATAGTTACCCGTCAGTTTGATTGTAAACCGCTTGGGGATCAAAAATTTTTTTTTCCACAATTTCCAGTTGATCCATCCCTTTGACCCTTCTGAAGAAGCAGCTTTTATATCCTTTGTGGCAGGCAGCTCCTCCCTTTTGCTTTACCTTCAGAAGAACTGTGTCATTGTCGCAGTCAATTCTGATCTCCTTTATCACCTGCAGATGGCCGGATGTCTCCCCCTTTTTCCAGAGTTTGTCTCTGGATCTGCTGTAGTATGTGGCCATGCCCGATGTGAGTGTTTCTTCCCATGATTCCCTGCTCATGAAGGCCATCATGAGAACCTCTCCTGTTTCATGATCCTGGGCAATAGCAGGAATCAGTCCACCTGTTTTGTCGAAGTCAAGTTCCACCATTTATAACAAACCCTTTGTTTAATATCTTTAATTCAAATATACCAAAAAAGCTTTGTAAAATCTGTATTTATAACTTTTCATCTCATTTTAGTCAAACTCTTTCTGCCATTTGAGTTTTCCTTAACATGGGTTTGACAAAACCATCTCTGTTGCCCTCTCTTATCCTCCAATGGATTGAAGTGAGGGCTCGTCAAGGATTCAAGCTGCTTGCCATGGTGTCGTTAATCTGCTACTAATTGACGGTAAATTGATTGTATTTAAATTTGATACCTGTCGAGTTTCATAATCATAACATTCGACAATTAATTTGAAGTTAAGATAAAGACATCAAGAGTCTTAAGTTCTCAGGTTTACAATTATATGTTGTGGTCGTGGCTTGCTGAAAAATACTATCTGCTGTAGCCATTCGGAGAACTTATGACTGACGAGTAAAGACCATAAGAGCCTGAATTTTTAAACAGGCTTTAAAGGCCATGTTGGCGAGCCACCACAACGAAGCATGAAAGTCCTCATTATTCCCCCTCTCCAGTCATGGAGAGGGTGCCAGGG
>JADGBO010000109.1:4439-10941 GCA_015231465.1 Desulfamplus sp. | reverse complement strand
CAAAAGCTTAAAAAATATGGAATCCAGTAAGGAATCGACATTAAATAACTTGCCCCTTCACCCGCCCCTCCTATCCATGTATGGAGAGGGGAGTATGGTATTAGAGAATCCATCTGAAGAGTGCAAACTGTAGCCGGTTACCCTACCTCCCCCTCCAATCCTCTCTCCATGGATGGAGAGGGGGTAAATTATTGCGTGTCCATTCCTAAACAAAACCGGTGGGATTGCCCGCACTCCAGGATTTAAAAGTGATGCACCCACCTGACATTGAATCTCTCCCCTTCGGGACGGTTCTCTGCCGAGGATTCAAAATAGGCATTGAAGAACAGGTGATCATTTTGGGAGAAGTGGTAAACCATACCGGGCCCGATTCCCAGCACCTGCTCTTTTCTGTCCGGAATATCCTCCCCGTCCATCTCGGTATCTGAAATCTGTTGCAGCCAGTAGCCATTGATGCCCAGCCTCATCTTCCCTGGAATCAGTTCGTATGCCATGGCAAAATTGGCGTGGACGGCCTGGCCTGCCCGGGTCTCTTTTGCACCGAGATTTCTGAAGCCCCGGTTGGGCTCATCGTTCTCGGCATTCCAGAGATAATGGATCCGGGTGGTGGCGGTGAGTTGCGGGGTCAAGAAAAGGGTGCCTGCCCAGTAGGGGTTGAAGGAGAAGAAGTTGCTGCCGGCATTCAGTTCTTTGTCGGCATCATATGCACCGGTGGGAAATATCATCTGAAACTCCATCCTGTGCATGAACAGGGGGCCCCTTTTCCCCATTACAGGATCCCATTGAAGATATGGTCCGATGAGGATATCACCCACCCCGCTGCCGTTGTCCTGGGGAAATGCAGGGTTGTCCGTGCCGTAGGACATGTCTATGGAGACCACGGGAACAATCACGTCAATACCCCATTTCCCTCCGAGAAAAACTTCCTGGTCAGATTGATAGAGAAATTGGGTAAGGGATATCCATGCAGAAAGCTCCTCCCGGGCAAAACCGGGCAGAGCAGGATCTCCTTTGGTGTTGGTGAAGCTTTCGGACTGCCAGTACTGGAGGTACTGGGCAAAATAGATGCCGGGCCCGGCCGGGGGGCCTCCGTCCAGGAAACTTGTGAATCCAAGGTTCACCGACGGGAGATCATAGGCATGGCCAGCCTTTGGGGGTGAGGTGAAAACCATGGCCATAACAGTACTTATATACGTACATGAAGAATAAAATGACATTGGGCTCACATGGCTGACGGATGATCCCCCCCTTGCAAATGGATTGTCCCCCTTAAAGAAACTATGCCGAAATTTTCTTAGTATAAACACTATAAAAACTTTAACACAACAATAATGATCTTCCTTGGGTGATTTTACCCTTGGTTTATAACCGGGTTGAAGCGGCACTGTCAATCACCCCTAAGCACTTAGGGGCTTTCTTGAATAAGATGTAAATAATTTTTCAATGTTCATCCGGTGCCGTAAAACCAGATGATTGTTCAATGTCCGACTGATGCTGTAAAATCAGATAACTTTTCAATGTTAATTATGAAAGGTGTTCCCAGGATATGTTATTAAATAAAAAAGGTCATCTTGTGGGGATTGACATTGGTTCTTCCGTCATAAAGGTGGCCCATATCAATGCTTCAGGCAAGGATCTGGAGCTGAAAAAGTTTGCAATGACCCCGCTTCCCCCCGGACTCATTGAAGATGGCCAGATAATCGACTCGGATGAACTCTCTCGAATCATAAGAGAGCTATTTAAAAAGAATAAAATAAAAGGGAAAAATGTCGCCATATCCACCGGAGGCTCTTCGGTGGTTATAAAGACCATCAGTGTCCCCGCCGTTTCCGAGAGTTCCCTCATGGATTCCATCCGTTTTGAAGCCGAACAGTATATCCCCTATGATATTGACGAGATGAACATTGACTACCAGATTCTTGGGGATGCCGACTCATCCCCTGATCAGATGAATGTCCTTCTCGTGGCTGTCAAAAAGGATCTTGTGGCCGAATATATTGATTTGATAGAAAACGCAGGATTGAATGCCAGTGTCATTGATGTTGACAGTTTTGCCTTCCAGAATATTTTTGAGCGTTTTTACAATTCAACCGTAAAGGAGAGGGGTAAGGTGAGCATGCTGGTTGACATAGGAGTCTATAAAACCTCCTTGAACATTGTAAAAGCGGTGGAATCGGCCGGAAGAGAGTCCGGAAAGGACCGGCGGCGTTCCAGCAGGCTCACCACGGACTCCATCATGATGAGGGACTCCTCATCCGGCATCAATCAGCTAAGGGATCAGATAACATCGGACCTTGAATGTTCTGTGGAAGATGCCGACAACATTATCTCAGGCAGTGACACAGCATCCATGACCCGGGAGGATTTTAAGGAGTACAGCGATGGTTTTTCCAAGATGTGGAGCATTGAAATCAACAATATTTTGAAAACATTTCAGACTAAGTCAACCCATGGTGATGTTCAAAATGTTTTTTTATGCGGAGGCGGCTCTCTTCTTGAAGGATTTGTGGATACCCTTTCCGAGACCCTTTCGGTACCTGTATCCATATTCAACCCCTTTGACTTGTTCAGTCTCAAATCAAAGGAGTTTTCCCAGGACTTCATTCAAAGGGCAGCTCCCTTTGCCTCCATCGCCCTTGGGCTGGCATTAAGAAAAATGGATGATAAATGATACGAATAAATTTACTGCCTTACAGGGCGGCAAGGGCCAAGGAGAATATCCGCAAGCAGGTTTCCATTTTTTCTCTCCTACTTGTATTTGTGACACTTGCTTTATGGTATTCAATCCTCCATTTCAATAAGGAGATAGAGTCCCTGGAAACCAGCATTGAGGGTCTCAACAGGGAGATAGCCACATACAAAGCCCAGGCCGACAGGGTTACTGAAATTGAAAAGGCCTTGAAGGTACTTGAGCAGAAACTCGGTGTCATTGAGGGACTCAAGGTGGTCAGGAGGGTACCTGTTGATCTTATGGACAGCTTGACCCGGTTGATCGTTCCGGACAGGATGTGGATAACCTCCCTAAGTTTTGACGGAAAAAATGCAAACTTGAGCGGCGTGGCCTTCGACAACAGAACCGTGGCCGATTTCATGACCAACATTGAAGATTCCGAGTTTTTCAACGGGGCCGAGTTGAACAGCATTCAGCTCCAGACCATCAGGGGTGCAAAGCTCAGGCAGTTTCAGCTTGTATGCAGCAAAAGGCCCCAGAAAACAAAATAACGAGAGCCTGATATGAAAGATGAAACAAAAGAACCTCGCAAGAGCATAGTGGCCCAGATATCTGAAAAAACAGCACCCTTGTTTGAAAAGATAGGTAAGTTATCCAAGAAACAGAGGCTTTTGATATGCCTGGGTACCCTTGTTCTGTTTGGAGCAGGCTACTACTATTTCTTTCTTGGCCCCAGGCTTGAGAAGATAGAGTCCCTTAAAAAAAATGAGACAACATTGAAGGGCCAGCTTGCAACATACAAAAGGAAGGCAGCCTCCCTGGCCGAAATGGAGAAAAAATACGAGGATGCCCAGGATGACTTTTACACAGCCCTCCAGGCCCTGCCGGACAGCAAGGAGATACCCTCACTTATCAAGGCGATTTCAAAATCCGGAAGCGATGCAGGACTTGAGTTTCTCCTTTTCAAGCCCGAAGCCGTGGTGCAAAAGGATTTTTACGCTGAAATACCTGTATCCATAAGGGTGGAGGGCGGTTACCACCAACTGGCCGAGTTCTTTGACCGGGTTGCCCAGCTCTCCCGTCTCGTCAATATATTTAACATATCCATGGGTTCCGGCCGGGACGGCACCCTCAATGTTTCATGCCGGGCCGTGACCTACATGTTTGTGGAAAAGATCGTTGATGCCGACAAGGGTGCAACGCCTGCAAAAAGTAGACGGGGAGGGAGGAGATGATGGATTGTGTCAAAACAGTGCTGCCGTCTGTTGCTCTGGTTTTTTTAATACTTGGTTTTTTGGGATGTAACCATGGGCCTGAAACATATGAACCTGTAAAGCAGGAGGTGATCACCTTCAAGGTTCCTCCCTTTGATACTCCCTTCAATACATCAACTGATGGTGCAAGTGCCCAGGAAGCCGGTGCCGGAAAAGTTTCGGGCATGGATATTGGTTCTAAGGGGAGCGATGCCACGGGCATGGCTATTGGTTCTAAAGGTGACGATGACACAGGCATGGATATCCCTTCTGAAGGGGGCGATGTCACAGGCATGAATGTTGCTTCCGAAAAAACCGATGTTGATGCCGGAAAGACCGATGCTTCATTGGAAGGGGCCGGGGTAGATATTTCAGCTACCCATGCTTCTTCGGGTATCTCTGAATCAGATGCTTCTTTACACATCTCTTCAATTGGCCAGACTGACACATCAACTGATACATTAGAGGGTTCCCAAAAGGCCCCCCAGATATCTGCAAGGCCGGGCCGGGACATACCCCCTGGTACCGATGCCCCGTCCATCTCCCTGGACACCCTTGATCTTGATTCAGATGCCTTCGAGAGTTTGCTCCTTGTGGATGAAGAGAAGCAGTACTATTCGGGCCAGGGCAAGATAGACCCCTTTGATCCCCTGGTGAAGGATACCCCGGAACTGCCCAAGGAGAGGGTTGTGGTGGAGGATGAAGCTCCCCGCCGCATACTCACCCCCCTTGAAAAGCTTGATTTTTCCCAGATGAAGCTTGTGGCGGTTTTGAACAGGGATGCCGGCAGTGTCGCAATGGTTCAGGAGAGCGGCGGTAAGGGTTATCTCGTCAATATAGGTACCTATATTGGACGTAATTCCGGCCAGGTTGTCAAGATAGAGAAGGACAAGCTGATTATACAGGAACAGGTCAAGGATTATCAGGGAAACCTGATTGACCGTTTCCAGGAAATGAAACTCAATAAAATGGATGGATAAGGGTTGATATGTCTCGTTTATTTTTTGTGAAATTCAAATTGGCCGCCGTATGTATGGTTTTGATGTTAAGTTTCATCTCTGGCTGCATCACCCCGGCTCCGGACAGGACACCGGGGATAAGTTCGGGAACCCCTTCCGGAAAAACCCAACTCCTCGGGGTACATATGGAGGAGGCGGCGGACTCCTTTGATATTATCCTGAAGGGCAGCGGGCCCATGAAATACTCATCCTTCAAGGAGGACTTTCCCCTGGGGATCAAGGTCTATCTCCATGGAACCTCACTGGCCGAAGAGTACTCTTCACCCGAGGGCCTGACTGCCGGGCCCGTCTCCCTGGTCAAATCATCGTTGATGGACGATGTAAAGGATACCTTACTTGTCAATATAATGCTTCGCAGGGATTCACTCTATGAAGTCCATGAAGAGGGCCGTGACCTTCGCATATCCCTTTATGATGAGGGTCAAATCCATTATGATGACACCCAAAGCCATTATGATGGCACCCAAAGCCATTATGATGACACCCAAAGCCATTATGATGGCACCCAAAGCCATTACGATGGCACCCAAAGTCATTACGATGGCACCCAAAGTCATGATGATGACACCCAAAGCCATGCCCGGGGCAGGGATCATGAGCCGGATATGACTTCTTCCCGGGCGGATCATATATTCCCTCAGCCCGGAACAGAGATTGTATCTCCCTCGGCCATGACCCATTCACCATCCATGACCCAACCCGGGACAATGACCGCTTCCCGGGCAGGGACAGATATTCCCCCGGGCCATGCCCTTTTGAGCGGCATCGAATTCCATACCGGCCAGGATGGCGAGACCGCCATCGTGATAAGAACCTCACGCCAGGTTGACTATAAAATTGAGAAGAGCATGCTCAACAACAACGAGCTGCGTTTAAACCTTCTCGGCACCGTGATACCTGAACAACACCGGGGCCAGCTTGTGACGGCCCAGTTTAATTCCGCCGTGGATCGCATTGTCCCGGTGAACCGGTTCAGCGACACCGAGCCCTCCCGAATATTTTTCCAGCTCCGGGAGCGTGTCCCCTACCACCTTTTGCAGGAGGGGCCCAAAATTACCCTTTTTATGGAGCCCCCCACGGTGATCCTGGACAAGGCCCGGGTCCAGGAAACCCTGAGACAGGGCCCTGTCTCCTATCCCTACCTCTCCGGGGAGAGTATCCCCTCCACGGACCAGGGACCTTCTATTCCCGGGGTTCCTGGTGCAGACGGTTTTTCCCGGGTTGTCATGGATTTACCCGGATCCGGTGATTTTGCCGGAGAGATGGATGATGGAACGGGCCTTGGAAGAGGTGATGGAACGGGCCGTGGGAGAGGTGATGGAACCCTTGACCCAGGGGATACCCTGTTGGACCAGGGATTTGTGACAAAGACCGAATCCTTCATGGATGACACCCTCTTTGACGAAGACCCGGTATATAGGGGCGAAAAGATAAGTCTTGATTTCTACGAAACCGACATCAAGAATGTTTTCAGGATACTTAGAACCGTCAGCGGAGACAACTTCGCCATTGATAAGGATGTGACGGGCAATGTAACCCTTGCTTTGGACAAACCTGTT
>JADGBO010000109.1:0-4342 GCA_015231465.1 Desulfamplus sp. | reverse complement strand
TTCCATGGGATCAGGTTCTGGATCTTGTTCTTAAAATGAATGACCTGGGCAAGGTGAGGGAGGGCTCCATAATACGCATTGCCACCCTGTCCACCCTCAAAAGGGAAGAGGCCGCCCGCCAGGAGATGTTTGCTGCCCGTAAAAGGGCAATTGAGCAGAAAAAGGAGCTTGAACCCCTTATCACCGAGTATATCCCCATCAACTACTCCAGTGCAGATACAGATATAAGACCCCACCTGGAAAAACTCCTGACCCCGGAACGGGGCCAGCTCAGTGTTGACCGGCGAACCAACATGATAATTCTCACGGATGTGAAAGAGAAGCTCGACCAGGCCAGGAAGCTCATCTTCAAGCTGGACAAGGTAACCCCCCAGATAATGATTTCAGCCAGGATTGTGGAGGTGAACAAAGATTTTTCCCGGGAGCTGGGCGTGGATTGGAATATCTCCAGCCAGGATGTCTATAGAAGCGATATGGGCGGCCTTTACGGCCTGGATGTGGCCATGAACTACCCCTCCAGTGCCGGCAGCGGCATAGGCTACACCTTCAACAGGATTGCCGGAACCCCCATGCTCCTGGATGCCAGGCTCACGGCCTCGGAACTCAACGGTGACTCCAAGATCATCTCCTCCCCTAAAATCCTCACCCTTGACAACAAGACCGCCAAAATCGACCAGGGTCTGGAGTATGGCTACCAGAGCGGGGTGGATCAAAATGGAAACCCGGTGATAGCCTTCAAGCCGGTGAAGCTCTCCCTGGAGGTGACCCCCCAGGTGACACCGGACAAAAGGGTGGCCATGACCGTCAAAATTTCCAAGAATGAAGTTTCAGGGGTTGTAGCCAATGTCCCCTCCCTATCCACCAACGAGGCCCAGACAGAACTCCTGGTGAACGACGGCAACACCATTGTCATTGGAGGCATTGTAAAGACCAACGTCTCCGAGAGCCGCACCGGATTCCCGTTTCTTTCGGAAATACCCTATCTTGGAAATATTTTCAGATCCGATGTAAGCAGTGACAGAAAAAATGAACTGCTCATATTCATCACCCCCACCATTGTTCAACTGGATCAGAGAAACAATGTTTTATAGACTTGAAATTATACTTTTGGAGGATTGAATGAAATTTGACAAGGTTTCAGCAGCAGCACTGCTGGCGGTTTCCATAATATTTGCAGCTTCCATGTCAGGGTGCGGAGGTTCTGGCTCCCTCCACGAAACAGCATCCATAACCCTTTCGGCAAGTGCAACTTCAATGTATGCCGACGGGGCAAGCTCGGTCTCCATAACAGCCCATGTCACCGACAGCTCGGGTATCCCTGTACGCCAATATACCGACATTCATTTCAAAACCACCAAGGGACAGTTCAGGAACGGCACCCAGACCTACGGCGTTACCACATCGGATCAGTCCGGAACGGTTGTGGTATCCCTCATTGCCCCCGCAGCACCCGGTTTTGCCGAGGTGACCTGTGAATCCAGCGGGGTTACCCAGCATATAAGGATAGATTTCCTCCACCATGACAACCAGGGTCTTCCTGTGGGGGAGGCCTTTGATCTTTCTGTCCAGTATCATAACCTTTCGGGTCTCTGGATTGCGGGCCTCCAAAACACCGTATGGGCCCATCTTGGGGACGAGTACGGCAATGCGGTCCAGGACGGTGTGCCGGTGAGTTTCAAAACCTACAACACCGGCGGTTTTTTCGACCCGGACATGGCCGTAACCGGAGGTATGATAGATGAGTCCACCATCCACGGCCCGGGCACGGCCTACAGTACCCTCATCACCACCCCCAGCCCGGCCCCGGCCCAGGGCATGGTATCGGTCACCGCCGAGACCGACGGCGGACCCACCACCCACATTACATCCATTGCCGTGACCCCTGGTTACGACTCCCACATCATCTATGCCGGAACCAACGGAGGAGGGGTATATAAATCCACGGACAGCGGCCGTAACTGGGAAAATATAAGCCGGTCCACCCTGAATCCCAGGGCCGGTCAGAACTGGATTGATCCCTATATAAAAGGTACAAGTGCCATTGCAGTGGATCCTGATGATCACAATACCGTCTATGTGGGCACCGGATACCTGGGCAGGGGTAATCTCTTCAGAACCCTGGACGGGGGCATGAACTGGAACAGCAACAATATTGAGGAGTGGAACGGACTTCACAGCTCCAATACCGCGGTTCTGAGCGTTCTTTGCGACGACGGCGGCAGCGATTACGTCTGGATGGGCACCGAGGGCCAGGGCGTTCTCTATGCCGAGGACGGCGAGCATTTCCAGCCCTCCGGGGGAACCGCCACCGTGACATCTTCCCCTTCCGGAAAGGGAAAAATATCATCTCCCACTGTGGGATACAGTGCCAAAAACGAGACCTGGACATTGACATGTTTTGTGCCCACGGCAACGGTGAATGCACCCTCCATATTCACGAGCATATACCCTGTAACCGTGGATGATGACCCCTATGCTCCCCCTCCGGTTCTCACGGCCTCGAACCCTGACACCGACGGCAGAATAACCAGCTTTTCCACATCTTCAGCCACAAAAACCGAAGAGTGGAGAGCCAAATATATTATAGAAGGCATCCAGGTTGAGAATGTCAGGACGGGAGAGGGAAAAGGAACTGTCATTGATATTGAGTCTCGTTCTGATGCCTACATGGAGACCTGGACACTTACATGTATTTATGTGGACATTCAGGCAATACCTTTGTTCGGGGATGCCTCTGCAATTTTTACAGTGGAGAGTTCCATAACGGGTCGTCAGGCCGATGCAAGACTTAACACACCCTACACTTCCGAAAAAATCGATTTCACCATAATACCAGGGCAATCTCCCTTTGTTGTGGGGGATGTAATTCAGTTTGACACAGTCCAGAACTCCTACTGGCAGGTCAGAGGCTCTGTATCGGGACCCCAGGCCGCCAATGCCACGACAGGTCGTGCCTATAGCTCGGACAAAGGTGAAGTTGGATTCACCATAATGGAAGGCAGGGTTCCCTTCACTCATGGAGACTACTTCACCTTCCAGACCTATGAGGCAAGACCCGCATACTGGACCGTGGAGGGTACGGTGTCCGGAATGCAGTCCTCCATTGCCCAGACCGGTCAGGTTTACAGGTCTGATAATGATGAAATAGCCTTTACCATTGAACAAAGCGGTACCAGTTTCAGGAACGGCGATCAGTTCAAAATCCAGGTGACGGCAAATAAAATTTCCCACGGATGGAGCGTGTGGGACTTTGTAAAGGTTCCCGGAACCCATGGCCCCAATGCCGTGCTTTATGCCGCCACCACCACCGGTCTCTACAAAAGCATCAACGGTGCCAGAACCTGGGAAAAAACGGGCCGGTTCACCGGAGACTCCATCACCTGCCTTGATCTTTACCATGACCCCATATCCGGTATTGACACCATCTATGCCGGCACCAGGAATGCCGGGGTATGGATAAGCACCAACAGCGGTGTCACCTGGACCCAGTATGCCGACGGCATGGAAAAAGGTACCGCCATAAATGACATCCTCATGGACAGATACAATCACAGGCTCTATGCCCTGGCATGGTATCCGCCCCGGGAAAATGCCTCGGGCAAAATGTTTGTGGCTGATCTGAACCAGGATTACACCATACCCCCGGGAGTGTTCTGGAACGAGGCTGCCCAGGGACTTTCCGGCCAGTCCCTCCACGCCCTGGCCATGGATAACCCTGATATGCCAGGGGAGATATATGTGGGGGGCCAGGGCATCGGTTTTTACAGATCCCAGGCATCGGCCACGGAACTGCCTGAATGGACCGAGAGCAGCCAGGGCCTTTCCAACACAATAATGGCAAGGATTCCGGTACTCTTCTCCGGAGAGGCGGGAATGTGGTATCAAATCATACAGTACGACAATCTGGTCTTCCTGAACGTCTATATCCAGGATGTCAACGGAAATCCCCCCATTGCAGGCTCCACATACAGTGCCGCCTTCAGCAGTTCCGAAGGGGATAACTACAACTGGGACGATCTGACCTATCCCGACACCTACACCTATCGGGGAACCTACAGGGATCCGGGCAATGCCTACACAAACAACCCCTACAGATACAGGGTGCTTGTGGGTTCCGGAGACGAGATCACCCTGACCTACGTTCCCACCTGCGACGAGGGGGATGACAGGGGTGCCGGATGTTCCGGCAGTGAGCAGACATATACCATTTCATTTTAAAAATGAACACGAAACAACTTAACTATAGACTTTCAGAATAATATTTCAGCAAATCAATTTTTAAGGGCAGCCGCAAGGGACTGCCCCTACAATAGGTTGCCAATTTCATTATCTGGAAAACTAT
>JADGBO010000108.1 GCA_015231465.1 Desulfamplus sp. | reverse complement strand
TAGGGATAGAGATTGACATATGGCACTGAAAGGTAAAAAAGCCCTTGTATTGGGGGCGGTAAAGGGCCTGGGTAAAGCAGTTGGCCTTGCCCTTGCCCGGGAGGGGGTCAAGCTGGCATTGACCCGTCATGACTGGCCGGAAAGCTTTGCATCCATGGAGAGGGATATGGAAAAAAGCGGGGCTGATTATGAAATTTTTGACATTGACCTCCTCAACTGCTCACAAATTGAAAGTCTCATGGAGAAGCTCCAAAATAAATTCGGAGAGCTTCACATTCTCATCAACAACATAGAGAGAGGTGGATGGCCCGCGGTTCATGGTCCCTACATTCAGGATCAGTGGGATATGGAGATGGCAACGACACTGCGTGCCCGAAGATGGGTCTTTGACAGGGCACTGCCTCTTTTGGAGAAAGCTGATGCAGCAGCGGTTATCAATTTTTCATCCATTGCCGCAATAGTGGGAAGAAGCGGTCCTGCAGCTCCTGTTTTCAACGATGGCTATGCCGCAGCTTCAAGGGGTGCTTCACTTCTCACCGAGACCTGGGCCAGAATGGGGGCTCCCACAATCAGGGTCAACGAGATAATGCTTGGAATATTTGAAACCCGTCATGCCCAGGGAACCCGGGGATGGGAAGAGGTTCTTACAGATGATGAGAAAAAAGCCATTATGGACCACATACCCATGGGCAGAACAGGAACCCTTGATGATATAGTCCGGGCAGTACTGTTTATACTCAAGGATGCTCCCTATATGACCGGCAGTGTACTGCGCCTGGACGGAGGGTATGTGCTGGGGGGAGAAAAGGTGCCTCCCATGCCCGGGGGTATAGCATTGTGAGGAGGAATTTTTCATCGTTCAGACTCTATGGGTAAGAATGAGCAAGAAGAAAGGAACAGTGCAAAATCATTATGATAAATAAAAAAATCGTCATGGGCAAGATTGACTATATAAATGCTTTTCCTGTCTATTACGGCCTGGATCACGGCATGCTTCCCGACTGGATTGAAATGGTATCAGGCCCACCTTCCATTCTGAATGGTATGATACAAAGCCATGAGCTTCACCTTAGTCCTGTGTCGGCAGCTTTTTATGCGGTAAACCACCGGGAGCTTCTCATCATGCCCGATCTCTCCATCTCGTGCCACGGTGAAGTTTTAAGTGTAGTCCTGATGACCAATCATCCCGTTGAAGAACTGGCCGGGAGAAAAGTTCTGCTTACCCGGGATTCGGCAACAGCGGCAGCCCTTGTGAGGCTTGTAATGAAGATGAACATTGAACCCGGCAGTGACGCTCCGGAATTTAGCACAGGGAGGGTCCGGGAGATCAGTGATGTTCCCGGGGATGCCGATGCCGCCCTGATCATCGGGGATGCAGCCATGACCCAGCCATGGGAGAAACGGTTCAGGTTTCGCATTGACCTTGGAGACATGTGGCACAGGATGACGGGCATGCCCTTTGTATTTGCGGTATGGGTAATCCATCGGAGAGATGTTGACGATTTTGGCCTGGAACTCCATGATGCACTTAAAATTCTCCATGCATCAAGGGTGAAAGGGTATGAGAACATTGACAGGATTATTACATCCGGAGCTGAAAGGCTTAACCTTGATACTTCATATATCAGGCGGTACTTTGATCTCCTCCACTGCAACCTTGACAGGACTAAAATCAAGGCCCTGGAACACTTTACCCGTCTGCTCCACGACCAGGGACTTTTAAATGAACCGGTCTCGGTTGAGCTTTTCCCATCTCCATAACTTAAACCGGTTCCCAGGGCAGTACCGAAAAAAATGCATTACAGCGGCAAAGTCTCCCCCGTGGGCACACAGAAGGGCAGGATTGTTCCTTCAACCCCCGTGGGCAAAAAGAGGCAGCTTATTTTTGGGCATTATGCCGGCCCTCTCCCCTTTTTCATAAAGGGCGTGGACTGCCCTCTCACCTTCATCCCCCATGTCCATGGAGAACTCATTTACATAGAGTTTTATATGTTCACGGATCACGCTCTCATCCAGCTCCTGGGCATGTTCTCTTATGTAGGGCATTGCCAGGTCAGGGTTCCTCCAGGCATGGGCAATGCTTTTTCTGATAAGATTTTCAACTTTCAAAGCAATACCTGACCCAAGCTCCCTTTTTACGGCAATGCACCCCAGGGGAATGGGCAGGCCGCTCATCTCTTCCCACCACTGTCCCAGATCCACAAGGGCATCAAGTCCCATATTTTTGTAAATGAACCGCCCCTCGTGGATGACAACTCCAAGATCATATTCCCCCGCCATGACGGAAGGCATTATTTTTTCAAAGGGAATGGCAGTAATTCCTGGTTCGATATCCGGAAACATATCTTTTATAAACAGAGTGAAAAGTACAAACGCAGTGGTTCCCATTCCCGGCACGGCAACGGAAGGTCTTTTATTTTCCCACCTTAACGACTTCCCCCAAGGGGCCACCACAAGGGGGCCGCACCCCCTTCCAATGGCGGCACCGGATTTTAAAAGTGCATATTTATCTCTAAGGACACCAAAGGCGGCAAAGGAGAGTTTGGTAATGTCGAACTCTCCCTTTAAAGCCCGCAGGTTAAGGGTTTCAACATCTTCAAGTGTGACATCAAAGGAGATACCCTCTTCATGGATCAATCCATTGACCATTGCGTTAAATATAAATGTATCATTGGGACAGGTGGAGTATGCCAGGGTAAATTTCTTCTTCATGGAACAAACAATACCTTCGTCAAATTATTAAAGTAATTCGTAAAGTAATTCATAATGATTGCATCACAACAGATACCCTGAACAGGGCATCTGCTGAGAGATGGCAACTGGTAGTTGGTAACAACTGATTCACAACCACCCCATCCATATCATGGAAATGTGATTCACGCCATATCATGGAAATGTGATTCATTATTCGGCAATTCAAAACAGTTCATGTTTCCAGTCGGATATGTTACGAGCATCAGTATCAAAATTGATACCCATTAAATGGATGGTCTTGCCCTTCTGGAGAAATGAATCCCCATACTTTTTACTTCGAATCTGCTCAATGGCGGCTTCACTGCTCTGGCTGCACTTAAACTCTATAATGTAGATTTTATCCTGAAACTCCACCACCATATCTATTCTTCCTTTGCAGGTCAAAACTTCACTGTGGGCCCGCACTCCGGAGGCCGAAACCATGAGATAGAATATGGTATGAAAATATGCCTCATCCCGTTTGCTCTCAAGGATGTTGGGGATGGATGCGTAAACAGCTCTGATGGTCTCCATGAATGCTTCAATATCATCCATGCGCAGATATTTTGCAAGCAGTATGAATCCGGCACAGTCCCTGCCGCCCTCTGTGTAGGAATAGAACATATTTTCAATGAATGCTGTCTTGACCTCACGGTTAGGATAATCAAAGGTATATAACTCTTCATCCACATCTTTTATGGTAATGTAACCTGTCTGAAAAAAGAGAGCCTCGGGTTGAAGTCTGTCAAGATCATATACGCTGAACAATGATAAAGTAGATTGAAGATTCTCCATTTCCGGAGGATACCAGTTTTTTTCCTTTATTAGATTGATTAAAAAAGAAGGGGTTCCGCTTGCAAACCAATAGGGCTTTAAAGCGTGTTCTCCAAAGGCCCGAAGCACCGAAAAGGGGTTATAAACTTTTATATCTTTTTCTGAAAAACGGTAGCCGTTGTAATACCGCTTCATACTCAACAGCAGCTCCTGGTATGGAACCGAGATTTCTTTTGCAAAAGCCTCTATATGCAGGGCAAAGTACCCTTTAAGTTCCTCTTCGGTGTAGCCGAACATATCTGCATATTTAAGATGCATGGTAAGATCCGTGAGGTTGTTTAGCTCTGAAAATATGGATACCTGGCTGAATTTGGACACTCCTGTAATAAACACAAACCTGGTTATATCAACGATATCGGCATCTTTTATCACTCCAAAGAAATCTTTAAGTATTTCGCGATTTTTTTTTGCAATATCAAGGGATTCATCACCCTTGCCAAGGTGATCAATGAGGGGTTTGTCATACTCGTCAATCAAAAGTACAACCGGCATTCCAGTTTTTTTGTTAAGTGCAAGGATAAGCTCCTTGAACTTGCCTTTTATAAAGGAGCGTTTAAGCTCAATATCATAATTGGATGCAATTCCAATGATATGCTCTTCAATGCTGTGGTCAAGGATATCCGGAGTCTGATGACTTATTCCGTTGAAATCGAGGATTATTACAGGATGCCGCTTCCATTCCCATGGGGCATTGTCCTTTATCCACAGGCCGTGGAACAGCTCTTCCCGGCCTTCAAAGAGACATTTCAGGGTCGAGACCATGAGAGATTTGCCAAATCTCCTGGGGCGGGAGAGGAAAAAGTAGTCACCTTCGCTTATCATGTTAAATATATGACCGGTTTTATCCACATATATATCACCGTTGTTGCGTATTTTTTCAAAAGATGACTTTCCCGTGGGCAGTGTGGTGAGATTACTCATGCTTCAATCCTTACCTGTTGTTTTAAGGAATTGTATTACTCATGCTTCAATCCTTACCTGTGGTTTTGAAGAAATTGTAAGTGATGTTGTCGATTTAAATTCCCTGGGTATGTATCTGGATTGCCCGGGCATCCCCTGTATCAAGATCCATGGCCGTAACTTCAAGCAGGCCATTGCCGTCAATGGCAAAGGTTATCTCTATGCTGGCCTGGTGTTTTACCTTTTTGGGATCAATGGAAAGCTCAAACCATCCAAGGGACAAAAGGGATTTTTGATCCATGCCCATGCGCTGGAGTACGTTGATTACAACGGACTCCTGATTGTCCTCGGTGTTGGTAACAATGTGGGCGGCCCGGGTGGGGTAGGACTCTCCCCTTGGAATGATGGGTATGAATTCCCCGTCATCATCCTCAATGCCGAGATCATGGGGGGTGATGTCATGGAACTCTATGTCGCTGATGCTCCCCTCCAGTATGCCGGCCAGGATTCCCGCCCCCCTTGCCACTGCCTCGTCCGGATGAATATTTCTTTTGATATCCCTTTCATGCTCACCAGATGACGAGAGTATCTCCCGGACACAGGATTCGAGTCTGGGCACCCGGGTGCTTCCCCCCACAAGAATGACGGAATCGACCCAATCCGGCTTTAAACGGGATTTTTCAAAAGTTTGATCTATATGCCGGCAAATCTCGTGAAAAACTCCGGATGTCAACTGCTCGAAATCCTGACGGCCAAGGGTCATGTTGAGATGAATGGGTCCCTTGGGGGTCACTGTGATGTATGGAATTAAAATCTGGGTCTCTTCGGTGGATGAGAGATCAATCTTGGCCTTTTCAGCATTTATCATGAGCTGCTGGAGGGCTATTTTGTCCCCTTTCAGGTCAATGCCGTGCATCTCCATGAAGTCCTGTATGATCTTATCCACAATTATAGTATCCAGCATGGAACCGCCAATGGATGTGGAACCGCCCACCCCTTTTACCTGGAACACTTTGCCCTCATAGGCCATGAGGGTGATGTCCAGGGTTCCTCCGCCCAGATCTATGACAAGAAGAGAGGTCTCCTTCTGGCGGCTGAATCCGTAAACCAGGGCTGCCGCGGTTGGCTCGTTGAGGAGCTTCAGAACCGAAAGGCCCGCCATCTCCGCCGCCTTCAGGGTATCTTCCCGCTGCCTGTCGTTGAAATAGGCAGGCACGGTTATGACGGCACGGCTCACAGGATGTCCCAGATAGGCCCCGGCACTCTTTTTCAGATGGGCAAGGATATAGCTTGATATCTCCACCGGAGTATATTGTCTGTCTGAAATGGTATAGACACGATCCGAGCCCATGGCCAGCTTGACAAGGGAAACGGTCCTTTCCGAGTTGATGACGGCCTGATTTTTGGCCATCTGTCCCACCATCACATCGCCGTTTTCCCTGAAATGCACCACAGAAGGGGTCATGCGTTCTCCCCTCTCGTTGGGGATAATCCTGGGACTTCCGTTTTTAATGTAGGATACAAGGGAGTTGCTGGTGCCGAGATCGATACCGATAACAAGACCCTGGTCAACCTCTCCGGTTTTATCCTCTCCTTCATCCCGGGGTGTTTTCACCTCTTTTTTCATATCTTTGACCATGGTTAATCAACCTGATTGCATAGTTGGGTGTGGTTTATCAAATCCTTTTTTGAGGGCAGCCACAGGGGGCTGCCCCTACAGTATTATTACCAATTTCATTATCTGGAAAACTATATATCTTTACCTGTGTCAAAATCCAATGGAGTCCAAAACTTCAAGATTCTGTAGGGCAATGGCATTGTCCGGCTCATTGACAAGAACTCCTTCAAGGACGGTGCGGGCACCTTTGTGATCCCCCATACGTGATAATGCAACGGAGAGATTGAGCCTGGCCTTTATGTGATCAGGTTCCACAGCAAGAAGAGTCTCAAAAAAACCTCTGGCACAGCAGGGCCTGTCATCCTTGAGGGCTGCCACCCCCCTTTTAAAAAGGGTGTCGGTAATCTGCATCAACCTGTGGGAAGCGATTTCCTGGTCACAGGAGTACTGGTCACAGGAGCAATTCCGGTTAAAGCCTTCCTGCCCATTGTCCTGGGCGGGACGGGAAACTGGCACATTTTTCTGCATGAGCAGATCCTTCAGGGTTACCCTTGAAGGTATTGAATTTTGGCAATTTTCCGTCATGATCTCTTTTTATCCAAAATTTTAACCTGTCAATCATTTATACTAACGTGGCAAGAAAACCACGCAATCACGCTAATGTTGCGTGGATGAATTGCCACAGTTGTGAGAGAGAGTTTTTGCAACAGATACATCGAATTCTGTCCGTGAACTCTCAAAACACGTGGATCCACATCGCTAATGTTACCCGAAGGTTTTGTGACCACACAGGTTCGCCCCTACGTTGCTGGCCGAAATAATGATCAAGGCCATTTTGTCCAAAATCATCAATTCTTAAACCCCTTCGTTCTTCAATGCCTCTCATCAATAAATGATGCAAGGGCATCATAATCCAATGCTCCAATGCTTTTAGGGGCATACTCAAAAATGGTGAGTCCGTGGCCGGGAGCCTCGGCCAGGGCAACATTCTGACGGATGGGAGGTGCCAGAAATTTCTCCCCAAAGGTCTGTACAATATCACCCTCAATCTCCTTTGTGATACGGGTATTTTTATTGTAGAAAGTGGGAATTATGCCACCCAGGGAGAGTCCCGGATTCCAGGCCGCGTTTATCTGGTATATGAGACGTACCATCTCGGCCAGACCCTCCATGGCCAGAAAATGCATGGGCATTGGGATATAGACCTCCTCGGATGCCGCAAGGGCGTTCACCGAAAGCGTACCCACCGAGGGAGGGGGATCCATGATCACATAATCCATATCCATTTTTTTGGAGTGGAGAACCTCGGAAAGACGATGTTCATCCGCGGAAAAACAAGGCCCTTCAATTTCCACCACAGAGAGATTGCGGGACGAAGGGATGATGGAGAGGTTGGCAATCCTGGAGGGATAGATCACATCTTCCAGATTTGCCCCGCCGTCAAGGAGGGTATATATGTTGGGTACCCCGGGATTGGGAACCATGCCCAGGGAGAGTGTGGCATGGGCCTGGGGATCGAGATCCATGAGAAGAACCCTGTAATTTTTAAGGGCAAGACTGTGGGCAACATTCACCGCAGTTGTTGTTTTGGCACATCCCCCTTTTCTGTTGGCAAATACGATGTGGCGGGTCATCTCTAATACCTCTTCTCCATCCGAATATGATTAAATTTACACTTTTTTAAAAATCACGGATTGCCAAGCCTGATAAGCTCCTGCAATGCGGTCTGGCGCAGGGTCGTATCACGATTTTTCACGGCCATGGCCATGGCCCTGCGGGTTCCCACAAAAACGGCAAGTTTTCGGGCCCGGGTGAGCCCTGTGTATATGAGATTTCTGTAGAGCATCTTAAAATGCTGGGTCAGGACGGGAATAATGACCGCCTCAAATTCGCTTCCCTGGGATTTATGGATGGTTATGGCATAGGCCAGATCCAGCTCGGGAATATTCTCCTTCCGGTAATGGACCACCCTCATGTCAGGATAAAATGAGACACTGCATGTTAATTCCACCGGGTCCATATCCGTTACTTTCCCTATGTCTCCGTTGAATACGCCGAGGTCGTAGTTGTTGTGGCGGTGGATCACCCGATCTCCAACCCTGAATGTTCGATCTCCCACTTTGATCTGACGTTTCCCTTCGGCTCCCGGGTTGCATGCTTCCTGGATCACCCTGTTAAGGTTCACTGTACCCAGGGTTCCCCTGGTCATGGGAGAGAGAATCTGTATTTCACACTCCTGGCCATAATATTTGGGGATCCACTCCTGGTAGAGCTTCCTGACCACATCCAGTGCTGAATAGCCATAGTGCAGTGACGACCAGGGGTGAACTCTCTTCAATATGGAGATGAGCTGGGCAGCCCCGGTTTCGGCACATGCAAGGGCTGATAGGTCAACATGCCTGAATTTATCGGGTATTTTTATCCCCGGGGCATAGGGCCCGTCCGTGTCCTGGATGTTGAACTCATAGCATACGGAGTCATTATCATTGGCATTATTATTATCATTGGCATTATCATTGGCATGGGCATGGGCATGGGCATTATCATTGGCATGGGCATGGGCATGGGCATTATCATTGTCACGGGCATGGGCATTATCATTGTCACGGGCATGGGCATTATCATTGTCACGGGCTTCATCCGGGCCGGTTCCGGACAACCCTGAATTGTCCAGGGCCTGCTTGACTCTGCCGATGAAGGTTATCTGCTCCCTGGTGGCTTCATCCGAGTCCATGAACATGCAGTCCGCCCCTTCCTGCCACATGGCGGGTCTGTTAAATGGGGATCCTATCCAGGGCATATGCCCGTTGTTGATCTTGTGGGCATATTTTATGATGTGGGACTCCCTGGCCTGTCTGAATATGCGGGTAAGGGTAAAGCATGGAACAGCTCCGGATGCCATAATGTCCCTTAGAACATTGCCTGCACCCACGGAAGGCAGCTGATCCGCATCTCCGATGAGCAGAACCCTGCACCCCGGGGGAACAGCCCTTAAAAGGGATGCCGCAAGGCTTATGTCAAGCATGGAACACTCATCCACAATCAGGAAATCGGCTTTCAGGGGATTCTCTTCATTGCGTTTGAATTTACCGTTTTTCCACTCCAGAAGCCTGTGGATGGTCTTTGCCTCCTGACCTGTCACCTCTGCCATGCGCTGGGCAGCCCGTCCCGTTGGTGCGGCCATCACAATTTTCATCTCCATGCCCCGGGGAAGGGATTGGCCCATGGCTTCAATGAGTTTTACCATCACCAGGGTTGTGGTGGTTTTGCCGCATCCAGGCCCCCCGGTGAGGATGGATAGATTTTGTGACACCATGCCTGTAACTGCCCTGTGCTGCTCTTCACTGAGGGCTATCTCCTTTGATTTACAATATCGGGAAACCCACCTTTCCACCCTGTTGCCATCAACCCCGGGGGCACTCCATTGGATCATGGCACAAACCCTTTTTGCCACATGGAGTTCATCAAAATAGAGGCTCTTTGAGTAGTAGCAGCTCTCATGGGAGATAGTACGCACCATGAGCAATTTTTCCTGTTCCATGTGTGCCAGAATATCTTCCAGTCCAGGCTCGACATCAAGCCCGAGAAGCTGGCTAACCTCCTCGGCTATCTGGGAGCGAAAAAGATAACAGTGGCCGAAATTCCTCGCCGATGCCAGAACATGGCGAATGCCGGCCATGATCCTTCGAGGGCTGTCCGGAGCCAGGCCCATACTAAGGGCAACCCTGTCTGCCGAAAAAAATCCGATGCCGTAAAAATCCTGGGCCAGGCGGTAAGGGTCTTTAAGTACCAGGGCAATGGCATCGTCACCATACTCCTTATATATACGAACGGCAAAAAGGGTGCTTATGCCGTGGGACTGGAGGAACATCATCACATCACGTATGGATTTATGCTCATTCCATGCGTGGGCTATCATCTCCAGTTTCTTTTCTGCAATACCCGGCACCTCGGTGAGTCTCTCCATCTCCTTTTCAAACACATCAAGGGTATTTTGCCGGAAATGGTTCACAATCCTGCGGGCTGTTTTAGGCCCCACTCCCTTTATAAGACCTGAGCCAAGGTATTTTTCCAGGGCAGCCGAGGTGGCCGGTTTTTTCTCCTCTGCCACTACTGCATGGAATTGACGGCCATACTTGGAGTGCATCTTCCATGATCCATGGAACTCCATGGTGGCACCGGCAAACACTTTGGTCTGGTGAACCACAACGGTCTCCTGGCTTCCAGGATCGGCAAAGGGCATAACCCTGAGTATGGACCATCCATTGTCGGGATTGTGAAAGGTGACCCGATCCACAATCCCTTTGATCTTTTCATGGATTTCACCGGCATCCCGGCTGGTCCGGCTGATTTCTGGATAGTACATTAATATAACTTTCCTGAATCCGTGGCACAAATTTTGTCATGCAATGAAAGCATTTAGTATCCGTGGACTGCTTTTTTAATAACGGACATGACGGCCCACCGCCACAATCGAAGCCCCTACGGACTATGGGGACTTTCATATAAAAAAAAAGACAGTCAACCGAAAAGATGTCTGGTTATCAATACATGCGGAGGTTCCCATGAAAACATGATACGCCGTTTTTTTTATCATGTGGAATTTATGAAGGCATGTCATCCAATAAATGAAGAGGCACATCCACAATTTCATTGTTGATGATTTTAATGATAATTTGTTTGTCGATATTTAGAATTTCTGCAATGGTTTCCTTGGGAATGCCTTTTTCAGCGGCTTTTTTGACAAAAAAATAACTTGCTTCTTTTCTGCCTTCTTTTCTGCCTTCTTTTTCACCTTCTTTTCTGCCTTCTTTTTCACCTTCTTTTTTGCCTTCTTTCCTTCCAATATCTTTAATATATTCGGCTAACATAACCGTCTCCTTTGACTG
>JADGBO010000107.1:10699-11144 GCA_015231465.1 Desulfamplus sp. | reverse complement strand
CCTTTATAACCGACATTGAGCAGTTGAAATTTTAAAAATTTTAATATACCATCTTTGTACAATAATAATCAACACTAAGAGGGTAAAATATGGAATCTGTAATAGTCAAACGTATTGACTAAATACTCATCCGGCCTTATTTGGGGCATGTGAACAAATATACCCCTGCGGCCGGCCTTCCTCCAGAGACCCATCTCTATGATATTGTAGCGGATCCACATAATAAAGGGCTAATCTACATTGCATCTCGGCATGGGGGAATCTATTGTTCCACAGACGGCAACGGAGTCTATCGGACAGAAATTTCATCACCCTGCAGACCCCTTTTTGGATGGCGACAGTTCAAACTACAGCCTTAACAGCCTGGGAGCCGAGGACATATGGTCGCCGTATTACAGAAGCGGAGACGCTCCTGTGTCAGTGGTTGATATAAGGCTGGGGTGTC
>JADGBO010000107.1:0-10684 GCA_015231465.1 Desulfamplus sp. | reverse complement strand
TTGATGTCCAAATCGTGATGATGTAGAGACGCAATGCATTGCGTCTCTACCGTTGATGGTCAAAAAATTAGCAACCGAAAATGGCAGATTTTGACCCCCCAATATATGCCTGCCCCTACAGTACTCTACTCTCTTACAAATGGATTTAGGCCCAGGTGTTTCTCAAAACAATACATGTCTTTTTTTGAGACATCCAATGGAAAGCAAAAAATCGAAAGCAAAATCAGAAAAGCAAAATTAAGAGAGACATCAAGGCCAATGCCCGCATCCGGCCGGAAAAACAGGCACGGGAAGCGAGGCATCTCCTGAAATTCAATATTTATATTTATTTCTCTTGACAAATAGAGGCCATCTATTTATGAGAATAATATTATTTAAAAAAAAATATTTTGCACAAATAGCATAATATTTTTATCGCACTCCGCCATTTTTTGCACAAATCAAATCAAAAACAATTAAAGCGAAAAGCATGTATCAAGACTTTTTTACAAAAAAACGCCTTGTATTCGGGTGCGGCAATCCCTTTTTCGGAGATGACGGCTTTGGACCATCCGTGATTGAGCATATTGAGGAACATTACCAAATATCCAGGGATACCGGGATTCTTGATGCCGGCACCTCCATCAGGGATATTCTGTTTGATATTCTGCTTTCCGAAAACAGGCCGGAACAGATTATAATCATTGATGCCGTTGATCTCCCGGGAAGATGTCCCGGTGAAATTTTTGAAATTGATGTCAATGATATACCCGTAAACAAGACATCGGATTTTTCCCTGCATCAGTTTCCCACGACCAACATGCTCAAAGAGCTGGGTGAATCCACCGGCATTGATGTCAGGGTTTTTGCGGTTCAAGTAGAAAGTCTGCCGGAAAAGGTGGCTCCGGGACTGAGCGGGCCTGTCCGGGAGAGTATTCCCGTCATGTGCAGGAGGATCATGGACACCCTCTCAAAACCGCCCGGCTGAATCCGGAGAATGCCCTTTGACCAAGAGGACTTTTATTATGCTGATCTTTAATGTCGGTGCTTTGGCACGACAGATTGGTGTTCACAGAAATACCGTCACAAATTGGATTAAATCAGGAAAACTGGCGGCAAGGCCCGCAACTGCCAAAAAATATATAATTTCAGAGCAGGAGTTTCGCAAATTCTGCACAAGGGAACAGGTACAAGGCAATATCCTGAATCGGATATTGTCCAAAGCCGATGCGGAAAAAGAGGCTCCCATTACCCGAAAAACCCAGAAAATTCCACAGAGAGAACCGTCTATGAAACAGAAAAATTTAGGATCCGTTATGGTGGTCGGCGGAGGCATCGCCGGCATCCAGGCATCCCTTGATCTCGCGGACTCGGGATACTATGTCTATCTTGTTGAAAAGTCATCGGGCATCGGCGGTGCAATGGCCCAGTTAGACAAGACTTTTCCCACCAACGACTGTGCCATGTGAATTATTTCACCCAAACTGGTCGAGTGCGGTCGGCACTTAAACATTGAATTACTGACACTATCTGAAATTGATTCCGTTGACGGCGAGGCTGGACATTTTTCAGTCACCGTCATAAAAAAACCCAGATTCATTGACATGGAGAAGTGCATTGCCTGCGGTCTCTGTGCTGAAAAATGTCCCAAGAAAGTTGATGATGAGTTTAATATGGGCATCAATAAACGAAGAGCCGCCTATATTAAATATGGTCAATCGGTTCCCCTCAAATATGCCATTGACCCGGAGAACTGCATTCATCTTATCCGGGGAAAATGTAAGGCATGCGAAAAGTTCTGTCCCACCGGTGCCATCAACTTTGACGATACGGCGAAAATTGTCAAAATTGATGTGGGTGCGGTGATACTTGCCCCGGGCTTCCAGCCCTTTGATCCTTCACCCTACGATATTTATGGATACGGCAGGATAGATGACGTGGTCACAAGTCTGGACTATGAGCGTCTCCTATCTGCCGGCGGCCCCAACATGGGGCATCTCATCCGTCCCTCGGATCATCAGGAGCCCAAAAATATTGCCTGGATCCAGTGCATCGGCTCCAGGAATAACAATCGCTGCGACAACACATACTGCTCCAGTGTCTGCTGCATGTATGCCATCAAGCAGGCCCTGGTCACGGCGGAACACCTCTCCGGAGACGATGTCTCCCAGACCATCTTTTTCATGGACATAAGAAGCCACGGCAAGGATTTCGAGAGGTACTACGAAAATGCAAAGACCCAGGGAATCAATTTTGTAAGGGCAAGGCCCCATACCATAGACCCGGGTCCCGACGGCGTGGGTGCATCCCTGCGCTTCACCACCGAAACAGGGGAGACCATCCAGCAGTTTTTCGACATGGTGGTTCTCTCCATTGGTCTGGAAGCATCCAAGCACAGCATTGCCCTGGCCCAGACCTTTGGAGTTGAGCTTGACACGTACAAATTTGCCCAAACCGGAAGCTTTCTGCCCGTGAGCAGCAGCCGTCCGGGAATCTTTGTCACCGGTGCGTTCCAGGCTCCCAAGGCCATACCAAGAGCCGTGGCCCAGGCATCGGCTGCCGCCTCAACGGCAGCGGTGATGCTCACAGAGGGCCGGGGAACCCTCACCACCCGTAAAACCTGGCCGGAACCCCTGGATATAAGTGATGCAGAACCTGCCGTGGGTGTTTTTGTATGCTCCTGCGGCATCAACATCGCCAATATAGTGGATGTCACCGAAGTGGCACGCCATGCATCAACCCTGCCCAATGTGGTTTATGTGGAGAACAATCTCTTTACCTGTTCCGCAGACACCCAGGAACTAATTGCCGAGAAGATCAGAACCCATGGACTCAACCGGATAGTTATAGCTGCCTGCACCCCCCGGACCCATGAACCCCTTTTCCAGGAGACCTTGAAGGATGCCAGACTTAACGGCTATCTCGTGGAGATGGCCAATATCAGGAATCAGAATGCCTGGGTCCACCAGAGGGAACCGGAAAGGGCCACGGAAAAGGCTAAATATCAGGTAAGCATGGCCGTGGCCAAGGTGGTCAACAGCGTACCCCTGGCCCAGGAGATGCTCAAGGTTATACCCAGGGCCCTGGTTGTGGGGGGAGGGGTTTCGGGCATGACATCGGCCATTGCCATTGCAGATCAGGGATTTGAGACTGTTTTACTTGAAAAGAGTGCCGCCCTTGGAGGCAACGCCCTCTCCATCGAAAAAACATTCAAAGGCGAACCGGTAAGGCCCATGCTGGAGAGCCTTATGGAAAAAGTTACGGCCCACCCCGGCATCACTGTGGAGACAAATGCAAAAATAACCTCGGTTTCCGGCTCGGTGGGAAGTTTCGTAAGTGATATTGACGTAGGCGGACAAATCAAAAAAATAGAATACGGTGTGGCGGTCATGGCCACCGGAGGCCGTGAAGCAGTACCCACCGAGTACCATTACGGCTCCGATGAAAGGGTAATGACCCACCTGGAGTTTGATGGTAACGTCATGGGAATTTTCCGAAAAGATGCCAAGGCCAGGAAAAATGAAAAAATACTCCCAGGATCTGTCCGGGAGGATTCATCCGTTGGGGAGATATCCCACCGGGATGTTTCCATGGCCGGGGAGGGTACGGCAGAGGTTCCTGGAAGCATCGTTTTCATCCAGTGCGTGGGTTCCAGGGAACCTGAACGGCCCTACTGCAGCCGCATGTGCTGTGTACATTCGGTAAAAACGGCAATCACTATAAAGGAATCATCCCCGGAGACCAGTGTATATATATTGAACAGGGATATCCGGACCTATGGAGTATGGGAAAAGCACTATCAGAGGGCCCGGGAGCTGGGCGTGATCTTTATCCGTTACGGAGTCCATGACAAGCCCCGGGTCAATCCGGAACAGGATTACATCTCGGTGAAAACCATTGATCCCATCCTCCAGATGCCCCTTGAGATTCACGCGGACTTCCTGGTTCTTGCATCAGGAGTGGTTCCCAATGATAACAGCGAGATCATTCAACTTTTCAAATGCAGTGCCAATGAGGATGGTTTTCTCAACGAAGCCCATCCCAAGCTTAGACCCGTTGACATGTCTGTGGACGGACTCTTTCTGGCCGGTATGTGCAACTATCCAAAACCCATTGATGAATCCATTGAGCAGGCCATGGCAGCGGCTTCCCGCGCGTGTGTGGTTCTATCTAAAGAGACCATGGAACTGGATGCCATTAAATCCTTTGTCACGGAAAGATGTGACGGATGTGCCCTGTGCCTTGATGTATGTCCCTACAATGCCATATCCCTCAAAACCGTTGAACCCCCGGGCCAGGATACGGCAAAGCTTTCCGGCGGGCAGGGAGATGAATTGAAGGAGCAGGGCGGCCTCAACGGCAGGGCAAAAAAACAGATAATTACGGATCCTGCCCTCTGCAAAGGGTGCGGCATCTGCTTTGCCACCTGTCCCAAGGAGGGCATCATGGTACACGGATTTACCATGAATGAACTCAAGGCCCAGGTTGCCGCGGCCCTTGCCTGAAACGGGACAGGGCTTAATCTGTCCATTTCAGCTAACCTGTTATTTACTCAAGAGTGGTAAGTTCTCTTGTCAAACACTAAATATGCAATCAGGCAGGTGTTGATGACGGCATATGTGGTATAAAAAATGATAAGTTATCACTCACGAGTTATTTACAAATAAATTAAAAATTAAGGAAAAAGAGCATGAACGATAATTTTGAACCTGTAATAATCGGGTTCCTCTGCAACTGGTGTGCATATGCCGGCGGAGATCTGGCAGGGGTCTCAAGGCTGCAGTACCCTCCCAACATGAGAGCAGTACGGGTCATGTGTTCCGGCATGGTCCACCCCAATCTCGTGGCCGATGCCATAAATCAGGGAGCCGACGGCGTAATTGTGATGGGTTGACATCTGGGAGAATGTCATTACCTGGATGGTAATTATAAAGCACAGGCAAGATCGGAAATAATATCCATAGTACTTGAAGAGAGCGGAATAGACCCTGAACGTTTCGCCATTGAGTGGGTATCCTCGGCGGAAGCACCGAGATTTGCACGGGTGGTAAGCCGGTTCACTGAAAAGATAAAAGCCCTCGGTCCCCATGCCCCCGAACGTGATTCCGGCCCTTCCCCGGCACACCAGGGGGATGGATTTCCGGTTTCCGGCCCAGGATATGAAGAGAGACCGCTGGAAGCTGTCAAGGAGGTTTCATGAAAACATTTTTTAACCTTGTCCAGGATGTCCAGAAGATAGGTTTGTGCCATAGATGTGGAGCATGTGTAACCTTCTGCACTGCCATAAATTACGGTGCCCTGAAAATAGATGATGATGGAAAACCTGTTTACGGAGATATGGAAAAGTGCATAGAGTGCGGTCTCTGCTATGCCATATGTCCTGAAATAGACGATCTTGATGAGGAGACAAAACGCCATGCAGCCTGGAGTCAGCCCATTGGCCGGGTTATAGAAAGCACGGTTCTGCGGGCAGCGGATCCCCTTGTGAGGAAACATGCCACCGACGGCGGTGCCGTCACCGCACTTCTTCTGCACCTTTTTGACAGGAACCGCATTGACGGGGCAATTGTCACAAAGGCCGTGGGGAAATTCCAGCGCCGTCCCTTTCTTGCCACCACCAGGCAGGAGATACTTGATGCAGCCGGCTTCTTTTTTGACAGCTCCCACGGCATGAAAAACTTCAGCGACGAATACATGACCTTTTCCTCCATAGAAGAGTTCGATCCCATGGTGAGGAAAAAGCTCAACAGAGTGGCCCTGGTGGGTACGCCGTGTCAGATAAAGTCCGTTAGAAAAATGCAGATGATGAACCTGGTTCCCTCGGATTCCATCAAGTTCTGCCTGGGACTCTACTGCAGCGGAAATTTTATATTCGAAGACAAAGAACGCAGTATGATAGCTGAAATGGGAAATTTCTCCTGGGAAAATGCAGTCAAGATAAATCTCAGGGATAAATTTTACATAGTCCTGGACTCCGGAGAGGAGATATCCATCTCCCTGGATCGACTGGAGCCCATAAGAAGATACGCCTGTCGTTACTGCAATGACTACACTTCCGAATTTGCCGATGTATCCTTCGGGGGTATCGGTGCGGCAAAGGGATGGACCTCGGTTCTCATCAGAACTCCCCTGGGCAGGGCTGTTGTGGCGGATGCCAGAAACTCCCTGAGCCTTGAACAGTTCAGCATGGATGACGATCCCAACTATTCCGGAAATGCTCTCCAGGAGGCGAGGAGTGCCTCATCGGCCAAGCGCAAGGAGTCCCGGCTCAACCGAAGAGAACTGCATAAACAGAAACCCATGGGTGCGGCAAGGAGATAACACGCTATGAAAGTAAATGTTGCAAGTGAATGGCTCAACTCCTGTTCCGGATGTGAAATATCCATCATCGACATGGGGGAGAGGCTTCTTGATGTGCTTCAGGTTGCAGAGATCGTACATCTGCCGGCCCTGATGGACAGTAAATATTTCGGCGGTCTGGGGGACGGGACGAGCCTGAGCATCCCCAGTGCCGATGTGGGAATAATAAGCGGCAGTATCAGAAACCATGAACATCTTGAGGTGGCCCGGGAGATGAGGAAACAGTGCGGTCTCATAATAGCCCTGGGTACCTGTGCCACCCACGGGGGCATTCCCTCCCTCACCAACAGCTATCACAATGAGGAGACCCTGGAGCGTTATTACAATACCGAGAGTACAGATGTTGATAAAAAAGATAAGGAACATGGGTATCCCTCGGTGGATATCCCGGCACTTCTCGATAGCTGCTATGCCCTTGATGAAAAGATCAAAGTGGATATTTATCTGCCGGGATGCCCTCCCCATCCTGATCACATCTTCCATGCCCTGGTCTCCCTGGTGCAGGGTACCGAGATCAGCCTGCCTGATAAATCGGTGTGCGATACCTGCCCCACGGTCCGGGAGGGAAAGGGGAAGCTCAAACAGTTGAGGAGGTTCCTGGAATCTCCTGCCTATGGAGAACCAGGGGAGCCCATCGACAAGATGCGATGCCTTCTGGAGCAGGGATTTCTATGCATGGGGCCTGTCACCCGGGGCGGCTGCGGCGGAGACGGAATTCTGCCCCGCTGCATATCGGCCAGGGTTCCCTGCCGGGGGTGCTACGGCCCTGTAAGGCATGAGGGCAACCAGCGTCTTGATATGCTCAACGCCCTGGCATCCAACGGCATTGATGTTAAATCCCTGCCCGAAAGCACCTCCCTGCTGAGATTCTCAGGAGGTCACGGCATGCTTCGCCCCAAATTCAAGAGAAAGGAGATTTGATCCATGGGAAAAGTGATCAATATACAGCCCATCACCCGTATTGAGGGGCACGCATCCATCTGCATCCATCTCAATGACGATGGAAATGTTGAGGATGCCCGGGTAAATTTCATGTCCCTCAGGGGATTTGAGAAATTTGTGGAGGGAAAGCCGGCAGAGGAGCTTCCCAGGATTGTGAACCGCATCTGCGGCATCTGCCCCTGGATGCACCATCTTGCATCCAACAAGGCAGTGGACGGCTGTTTCGGGGTCGTGCCCACACCTGCCGGGCATAAACTTCGGGAGCTTATGCAGACCATATCCCACGCCGAAGACAAGCTTCTGCACTTTTTCTTCCTTGCCGCAGCCGATTTTGTCATCGGCCCGGATAGTGACTATGCTGTGAGAAATGTCATCGGCATTGTAAAAGCCAATCCTGAACTTGCCACCCAGGTTGTCAAAATGAGGCAGATGGCCAAGATGATACTGGACAGGTTCTCCAAAAAGACCATCCATCCGGTGGCCGGTGTGCCCGGGGGATTTGCCAAACCCCTTCTTGAGGAGGAGAGGGTTGATATCCTGGATAAAATGCGCCAGATACTGGACTTTGCCCTCTTTACCATGGAGTTTGCAAAAAAGGAGGTTTTTCCCAAATATCTTGATACAATCCAGGTACTTGGCGTTATAAAGACAGGATTTATAGGTACCGTGGATAATGACGGTGCCCTGAACCTCTATGACGGCAAACTCCGGCTCATGAAACCTGACATGACCTTTGAAGAGTTCTCCCCGGCCGACTACACCGACCATATCTCGGAAAAGATCATTGACCACTCCTACGGGAAGTTCCCCTATGCCAAATCCTGGAACGAAGGGTTCTCCATGGATCTGGAAAATCCCAAAGGTATATACAGGGCCAACACCCTGGCACGCATAAATGTGGCAGACAAGATGGCAACTCCAAGGGCCCAGGCTGAACTGGAGGAGTTCAGATCCCTGTTTGGCAGGCCGGCCCAGGCCACACTGCTGTACCACTATGCCCGTCTCATCGAGGAAGTGTATGCCTGTGAGAGGGCCATTGAGATACTTGAGGATACCGAGATCACAGATACCAATGTACGGGCAAAGGTGGAACCCAAAGCCGGCAGGGGAGTGGGATGCGTGGAGGCCCCCAGGGGAACTCTCATCCATGACTATACCACCGATGAAAACGGCCTCATCAAAAGTGCCAATCTCATTGTGGGTACCACCCACAACCTGGGCCCCATAAATATGAGTGTGAACCAGGCTGCCCGCCTGCTCATCAAAGACGGCACCTATGACGAGGGCACCCTCAACAGGATAGAGATGGCGGTGCGTGCCTACGACCCCTGAATCTCCTGTGCAACCCACCGCCTGGATGGCGTGCCCGTTATCTCCGTATCTATCAAGAACAGCAATGGAGAGACTATTTGGAGTAACTCATAATTTATTCAAGAGTCATGACTTTTCATTTGCCATACAACATGATCCAACAGGCCGCAGGTGATGGCGGCCTGTTGCAATTTTGCAAGATGGATGAGTACTGATGGCCAATAATTACTATCCCAATGACTCAATGCCAACAGCTCTTCTGAGTTTCGCAAGAAAAGGTGCTGAATACTCCCGGGCCCTTTGGGCACCTTTTTTAAGGACATCATCCATATCTTCCGGTGCTTCCATCAACTTGCAATAGGTCTCCCGGGGCCCCTTCAGTATCCCATTGAGATACTCGAAAAGTTCCTGCTTCATGACACCCCAGGCTATGCCTTCAGCATAACGCCTTTCCATTTCGACAATCTCCCCCGGGGATGCAAATGCCCTGTATATGGCAAAAAGGGTACACCCTGCAGGATTCTTGGGTTCCCCGGGTTCCTGGGAGTTGGTCTTGATTTTCATAATGAGTTTTCGGAGCCTATTTTCAGATTCAAAGAGCGGGATGGTGTTATTATAACTTTTACTCATCTTCCTGCCGTCAAGGCCCGAAAGCACAGCCATCTTGTCGTCCACAACCGCTTCGGGAAGCACAAAGTGTTCTCCATAGAGATGGTTGAATCTTCCTGCAATATCCCGGGTCATCTCTATGTGCTGGATCTGATCCCTGCCCACAGGAACCTTGCGGGCATTGAACATGAGAATATCCGCGGCCATGAGTATGGGATAACTGAAAAGCCCCATGGTTATATCCTTGTCGATATCCAGATCTTTTCTGCCCGCCTCCTGATTTTCAGCCACCGCTGCCTTGTAAGCATGGGCTCTGTTCATGAGACCTTTGGCAGTGATGCAGGTGAGTATCCATGTAAGTTCCGGAATTTCGGGAATATCGCTCTGGCGATAAAACACGGCTTTATCCGTATCAAGACCCATGGCAATCCAGGTTGCGGCAACTTCAAGGGCTGACCGGCGTATTCTTGCCGGATTCTGACACTTTATTATGGCATGGTAATCGGCCAGGAAGTAGTAAGATGTTTTACCCTCTTCCATGCTGGATTCAATGGCGGGACGTATGGCCCCCACATAATTTCCAAGGTGGGGGGTTCCTGTGGTGGTTATTCCGGTAAGGGTATCCGCACCTTTTATTTTTGTATGAAAGTCCTTACCGTTTAAGTCTCCCTGGCCTTTCATGCTTCCATTACGGCAGATGGGTCTGCCATGTTCGTTAATATGAGTATTTTCGTTCATGTCACCTTCTGTTTTAAGTTTGAATCAGGCTCTTCAAGGAACTCGCCGGTCAAAATTCGACATCATCTGCATATCCAAAAAGTTCAATATTCAACTCCCTGGCAGGGTTACGGGCACGATCGTCAATCATGGGAGAGATTACAATTGTGCGGTCAGCCTTTCGAGAATGTTTCGCTTCATAAAAATTTTTCTTACGCCAGAAGGAGTAGAGATCAGACTTGCTCATGGAACTCTTTATTTCGCAAAGAATCAGGGTTCCATTATGTATTATAACATCAAGTTCTACCTGATCGGGGCGGCCGAAAACTGTCCCTTCATGGTCATAATCCTGATAACGATCCACCGACACACCAAAAGAGTCTTCCAAAATGGATTTCAGTCCGTTCCGGAAGGCCGATTCAGAATGAAGTCCCCACCTTGATCCAAGTGCTCCGATTGTAGATTCATGTTTCTGATGGAGCTTTTTGATGGAGTGAAGCATCTCGTTGATCACACGCTGATTCTCTTGCCACTTCTTCTCCTGTTCTTTACGCTCATTCTCCCATTTCTTCTCCCAGTCTTCCCACTTTTTCTCCTGTTCTTTACGCTCGTTCTCCCATTTTTTCTCCCAGGCTTCCCACTTTTTCTCCTGGTCTTCCCACTTTTTCTCCTGGGCTTCCCACTTTTTCTCCTGGGCTTCCCACTTTTTCTCCTGGGCTTCCCACTTTTTCTCCTGGGCTTCCCACTTTTTCTCCTGGGCCGCCCA
>JADGBO010000106.1 GCA_015231465.1 Desulfamplus sp. | reverse complement strand
GAGAGGGAGGAGGCATTCCAGAAAATGGAGAAAAAACAGGTGGGCCTCCTCCGGAAAAAATTGACATCACTCCTGGAAAAAGCTGGTCCCACAAGGATGGATATTCTCAAAAAAAAACTTGAAGGAGCCCTTTTCAATCTTGGTTTCACAAGGGTCTCCACCCCGTCCATCATAACGAAATCGGCCATGGAGAGGATGACCATTGATGGGAATCATCCGCTCTTCAAACAGATATTCTGGCTCGACGAAAAGAGATGCCTGCGTCCCATGCTTGCCCCGGGTCTCTACACCCTCATGCATGATCTGGGTCGCATCTCTTCCGGGCCCGTCCGCATCTATGAAATGGGACCGTGTTTCAGAAAGGAGTCCCAGGGAGCCCTTCACAGCAGTGAGTTTACCATGCTAAACCTGGTGGAGATGGGTATCCCGGGTGAAAGTCGATTGCAACGGCTCAAAGAGCTTGCCCTGGTGGTGACAAAAACCGCCGGTGCAGGTGATGTCGGGTTCCAGGAGGAGATATCCGATGTTTACGGAACCACCCTGGATATTGTGGCACGGCACGGGGAGTCCGGAACCGTTGAACTCGGTTCCGGAGCCATGGGGCCCCATGACCTTGATCCGGCCTGGGGCATAACCGATACATGGGTGGGAATGGGCTTCGGCATCGAGAGGCTTCTCATGATCTCCGCCGGTGATACATCCATGGCGAGATGGAGGAAAAGCCTATCATTTCTGGATGGAATACCCCTTAAAATTTGAGGTTTCTTGTCAAGGCTAAGCCCAGGGCACCGCCCACAGCCTTCGCGGAAAACGACTCCCGTTCACGGCATCCGTCTCCGAAGCGACTTGTTAACCCCGTCTCCGATTAATCGCTTATTATCCACCAATGATTTCATTTAACCCTTCGATAATAAGATCCAGATGCTCAGGTTTTACTGAAGCAATCTTTTTTCTGAGGCGTTTAACTGACAATGTTCGAATTTGACTTATTTTCACCCATGATTTCTTGGGAAGATCGGTGGAATCAAGTTCAAGAGTTAAGGGAAACCCCACCTTTTGAGGCTGACTTGTAATCGCCACAGCAAGCACAGTCCCCGAATGTTTGTTGAAAATTGCATGGCTCAACACCAGTACAGGTCGTAAACCGGCTTGTTCATGCCCAATCACCGGATTTAAATCAGCCCAGATAATATCGCCTCTTAATATTCCGGCCATTCATCTAACTCCATACCAAAACCTTCTTCAGCAAGATTTTGTTCAAAATCAGGGTTCATTTTCTGGCACTCTCGAGCAAGCCTGCCTTTTTCAAGCCTATCAATTTTTTCTGATACAGCTTGTTGAATAGCACGACTACGATTGGGGAAAAAATTATTTCTTACCAAAAAATCCAATCGAGTCAATGTGTTTTGATCAATTGTTATAGCTATTTTTGATGTAGTCATATCGTACCTCCAGTATGACAATAAATCATACCGAGCATTTGTTGAACTTAATTTGCAACGACAAGGGGTTAACAATCTCTTTACCGTGGATATACCTTCTGTATCAAACCTTCATGGTGGGAGTCCGACCACCCCCGATCATGGAAATAACGTATCCATTTCCACGGTAAAAAAAATCACAGGCTTTAATTGATTTGGTCATCTACCGGCCATGATACTTTCTGCGGTGCTGATCTCAATATATGATGCTCCGTGGGTCACCCCAAAATGGCCGGCAAGCACAGTCACCAGGGCATCCGGTGCAAAACGTTTTCTCCTTACCAGATCGGCAATGGATTTTCTTATGACATCGGACGCATCCTTTTCCATCTTCACATAATCGGCGGAAACTCCAAAGGAGAGGGCAAGCTCACGCATGACCCTTTTATCATATATCTGGGCATAGACAGGATTATCCCCCCTGTACGCGGCAATGGCCCGGATACTCTCCCCTGACATGGAATCAGCGATGATCGCCCTGGTATTGAGGCGCATGGATGCCTTCACAGCTGCCTTGGCAAGATAGGCCACAACCTTGTTGTCATGGACATAGGGAACGTCCAGGAAACTCTGACGGCCGGACTCCACCTCGGATGCGATACTTGCCATGGTTCTAACCGCTTCCACAGGATAGTCTCCGCCGGCGGTCTCCCCGGAGAGCATCAGGGCATCGGTATAATCGAAACACGCGTTGGCCACATCGGAAACCTCTGCCCTTGTGGGACGGGGGGATTTGATCATGGAGTGAAGCATCTGGGTGGCGACTATCACGGGTTTCCTTCTTTCGATGCAGGTTCTCACCATCTTTTTCTGGATGAGGGGAATCTTTTCAGCCGGAATCTCCACAGCCAGATCCCCCCGGGCAATCATGATCCCATAGACATGATCCAGTATCTGGTCAAGGTTGGTGACCCCTTCGTGGTTCTCTATCTTGGCAATGATCTTGAGCTTGCTATTTTTTGCGTCAAGGATATCCTGAACAGCAAGCACATCGTTTCTGTTTCTGACAAATGAGTGGGCAATGAAATCCACATCATGGTCAGCGGCAAGATTGATGAATCCCTTGTCCTTTTCACTCAGGGCAGGCAGCTTCACGTGTACAGAAGGGATATTGACACTCTTTTTTCCCTCGATGACACCGTCGTTTTCAACGCTGCATATGAGATGATCTTCATTTTTATCCGTAACCGCCATGAGCAGGGCTCCATCATCTATGAGTATGGAGCTTCCCACAGGTACGTCATCCACAAATCCAGGATGGGACACATAGATAATGTCGTTTCTAAGGGGATCCACCGGGGCACCCTTTACCAGCACATAGTCTCCATAGGTGAGCTTCACGGGAGCCGGCATGGCACAGGTGCGGATTTCAGGTCCTTTGGTGTCAATTAAAATAGCTATCTTGTCAGAAACCTTTCTCACGTTTTCAATCACCTTCAGGGCATCTTCATGGGTCTGGTGTGCCGTATTCAACCGCACAACATCCATGCCCGCAACATGGAGCTGCCTAAGAAAATCAGGTTCACAGTTTTTGTCCGATATAGTTGCCACAATTTTCGTTTTTTTATACATTGCCGGTAATTCTCCATTTATAATTTAATTTTGCAAACATACCCCAAGGATGAAAGACTCCAAAAGAATGAGAGGATCGTTGTCCGAAGATGTTTTTAACGTATAGTCAAGGTCACACAGGGAGAGGAAAAAGGTGAGAAGTTCATCCCTTGTGAAAAGATCGGATTTAAGAAACAATTGATAGACAGGGTACCCGTTTTTGGGCTTAGGGGCAATGATCAAATCCGTGCCTGGCTTTTTTTTGCTCCCTTTCTCTCCGGTTTTTTTTGCCCCGGCTCCGTCATCCCCCCCCGGGCCCGGTTCTCCCGGGGAGTCATCAGGGATGGAGTTGCTCCTCTTTTTCCCTTCCATACCCAGGTCGCCAAGCTCATGTTCCCACGCCTCCATGGTTTGAACAAGAGCTGAATCACCTTCAACCACCATGGGCATGGTATGTTCCATAAAATGGTTGTAATTTTTATTTCCAGGATGCCAGCAGGGAGAACCCTTGGCCTTGCATGTCAGGATAAACTCCTTGACCATCAGTATATTTCGAAAATGGTTTGCCAGGGCGGCAAGGATCATGAGGTGATGGAAGCCCCCATCCTTGCAAAGGGATTTGAAATAGAACAGTGCCCTGTCTGCATTGCGGTCCGAGACGGCGTTGTTAAGCTCATAAATGGCATCCTTTTTGGTTCTTTTGACAACAGCCTGGACATCTGCCGGGGATATGGTTTTTCTTGGGCCTATGAAGGCCGCAAGCCTCTCGATATTGTGGGAAAATGCCCCGGGATCAAACCCCGTCATTTCAGTGAGAAGATTGAATGCACTGCTCTCCATGGTCTTGCCGAATCTATCAAGTATCTCCTTCATGGTGAACCTTAAAACCTCGGTCTGCTGCATTTTATCTGCCTTACGGTTCCCAGGAGGGACGGTACAGTCCACGGCGGCACCGACATCTGCCAGGGTCTTGAAAAGGACGCGGCGACGATCTCCCCCGGCCGAGGTCATGACAAGAAAATGGTTATCGGGAAAACCCTTTTCGATAAACAGTCTTAACTGTTCTAAGAGTTCCGGTTTAAAACCATGGGCTACAGGGGTGCCGGGCATGGGTTTTGCGGGGTCGTCTTCCTTCCCGCCGACATTCCGGGGCCCAGGGTTGCCTGACATGGGAAAGAGGGGCACATCCCTCAGTGCCACCACACGCCTCTCCTGGAATATGGAGTAGGTGGCAAGGCGCTCCATTATGGCGGGAACAGAAGCATCGTCTCCCTCCAGAAGTTCATAACCCATCCCCTTTTTACTTCCAGGAAGAAGAAATTCAATAACAGTCTCGAAAACCTTCTTGCAGAGAAATCCGTCTCCCCATATGAAGAACACCGGGGGAGGATCACTGCCTTTGATTTTTTTTAGAAAAGAGGAGAGTTCCGTGTGTTTTATTTCCGGCATTTCTGGTATTCCTAATGGTTATTTCCATGAACCTATCCCAAAAATCCAAAATCTGGAGTCAGGGAGGCATGCCCATTAGTATTTTGGCGGCCAAAGCCAGCCTAAAAGTATTTTTGGGATAGGCTCATATATGCTGTTCTGGAAAAGCGATCAACCTGTCGATTTTGAGAATATTATATCATTATTTTTAATAATCTATGGCATAAAATTTTTTTCTCCATTATGCTTTGCCGGAATTTTGTCAATACTTTGGGCAATGGAAAAATATATTGCCAAAAAATCCTTATGGGTCTATCTACGTGTTTGTTTGAATTAACAAATTGAAATAATATGCTATTTGGAGATACTTTCATGAGCGGAAACAGCGAAACGACATTAATGGCGACAGATAGATTTAGAGAGCTGGTTAATATCATAATAACCCAGGCCCAGGAACTCAACGAGGAGCTGGAAGATAAAATTGATGTGGATGCCCGGGAAGATGCACCGCTATTTGGAAAAGAGGGGATACTCAAATCCATTGAACTTGTAAACCTCATCGTGGCTGTGGAGCAGGCCGTGGAAGATCAGTTCGATGTTTTCCTGACCCTGGCCGATGAAAAGGCCATGAGCCAGAAAACCAGCCCCTTTAAAACCATAGGTGCCCTGGCTGCCTATATCGAAAAACGAATGGACGAGGAGATGGACCAGGCATGAACCCATCACCTGAAAAAAAGGCCGGTGAAAAGATGGAACACCCAGGAGACTACAATGAAAATAGAACCCCCGTAACCCTTATAACAGGAACCAGCCGGGGCATTGGACGATTCCTTGCCCGCCACTACCTGGGGATGGGCCACAAGGTGATAGGATGCAGCCGCAAACCCGGTGACTGGTCCCACGACAGTTATGACCATCACATTGCCGATGTCACAAAGGAAAAGGACGTTAAAACAGTACTCAAGGCCATCCGAAACAGCTACGGCAGATTGGACAATCTCATAAACAACGCGGGCATTGCCGCCATGAACCACATGCTTCTAACACCCACGGCAGTGGTGGAAAGGGTACTTAACACCAATGTCCTGGGAACATTTCTCTTTTGCCGGGAATCTGCAAGGCTCATGAAAAAACACAATTATGGCCGTATTGTCAACTTCTCCACGGTGGCAGTCCCTCTTAAACTTGAGGGCGAGGCCATATATGCAGCATCCAAGGCCGCTGTTGTCACCCTCACCCATGTGGCTGCCCGGGAGCTTGCCCAGCTTGGAATTACAGTAAATGCCGTGGGCCCCACCCCCATTCAAACCGATCTCATCGCCGGTGTAGGCCCTGACAAGATAGAAGCCCTTCTGAAACGCCAGGCCCTTCCCCGCCTGGGCACCTTTGAAGATGTTGCCAATGTAATTGATTTTTTTCTCCGGAAGGAGAGCGGATTTATAACCGGCCAGGTGATAACCCTGGGAGGTGTATAAAAAAAGTGTAATAATGTATCCATTTCCACGGCAAACCTTCATGGTCTGAGTCCGTCCACCCCGGATCATGGAAATAATGTATCTATTTCCACGGTAAACGGGCATGGCGGGTGACTCGCCACCCCGAATCATGGAAATAATGTATCCATTGCCACGGTAAGAAGAAAGGAATAGATGTCAATGATCATACCAAAGGGCCTGCCGGATTTTTTAGCCTCGGAACTCATTGAAAGCCGAAGGGAGTTTTCCCGGTTCCATGTCATACCGACCCCCATGGAGAGAACCGTATCCTACGGCAGCGGCACATGGGACGGCCCCCGGGCCATTCTTGAAGCATCCCAGCAGCTTGAGGCCTGGGACGGCACCTCCCTTCCCTTGGAGATGGGAATCCACACCACGGAAGCTGTTGATTGTACAGGTTCTGTTCAGGAGATACTTGGCAACATTGAAGGCACCGTGACCCAAACCCTGGGGACATCGTCAATCCCGGTTATACTTGGAGGGGAACACACCGTGACCCTCGGTGCCCTTAGAGCCATCCACAGGCATCTTGGGGGTAATACATCAGGGAATATGAGCGGAAAATACCTATCCAATGCTTCCCCCCCGGCCCTGGGCATTGTCCAGATTGATGCCCATGCCGACCTTCGCAATGAATACGATGGGAACACTCTAAGTCATGCCTGCGTTATGCGACGGGCAGTGGAGGAGATGGGCCTGCCCCTTTTTCAATTGGGTGTCAGGGCCCTTTCCCTCCAGGAGACCAAAGTGAGACAAGAGAAGGGAATCCGGTTCATAGATGCAAGGGAGATATATATGAAAGGCATCCCCGGGCTTATACGGAACCCAGGACTTGTACAAAACCCCGGGCTTATACCAAACCCAGGGCTTACACAAAACCCTGGGCTTATAAGGAACCCCGGGCTTCTTCCGGAGGATTTCCCTGGAAAAATATATATAACCATTGATGTGGACGGCCTTGACCCTTCTGTAATAAGGGCTACGGGAACCCCGGTGCCCGGGGGCATTGGCTGGCATGATGCCCTTGCCCTTCTGGAAAACTGTATGGCAGGCCGTGAGGTTGTCGGTTTCGATGTGGTGGAGCTGGCCCCGGCAGATGGGGATTTTGCATCTGATTTTGCCGCGGCCCAGCTTACCTATCTTGTAATGGGAATGATCCAGAGGTCAGAACTGCAGAGACCCGGGGATTGACCACAAATGGAAACACTGCTCACAAATCACCGGCAACTGGGCACTACTCCTTTTTTGTACAGCCTTGAACCTCTAATCTCCAAGCTGCGAAAAGACCTTGACCTCCCCCGGGGAAATGCCCAAAGATACACCGATGCATTAAAGGGACTGCCCGCTATAAAGCCCTCCCTGGTTATCCTGGACAAAGACCAGGTAACGGCCGGTACCATTCAGGATATTCCCATGGAGGGTCGAAGGGATGCCCTGAATGACCTTGAATCCTCCCTGATGGCACTCTCGCCCTGGAGAAAGGGGCCCTTCAGGCTCTTTGACCTGGAGATTGACAGCGAATGGCGATCCAACCTGAAGTGGGATCGTTTCGCCCATGAGATATCTTCCCTCCGGGGAAGACGCATCCTTGATATAGGCTCCAGCAACGGCTACTACATGTTCCGGGCCGCTGCCCGGGAACCCTGGATGGTCCTCGGGGTGGAACCCCAGCACACCTTCTATTTTCAATACCTTGCCCTGCAAAAATACCTGAATTTGGATCGGGTCTTCTGCCTGCCCATACCATTTGATGATCTCCCCATGATGGAGGGATTCTTTGATACTGTTTTCTGCATGGGAATTCTCTATCACAGAAAATCACCCATTGACATGCTCAAAAATATCCAGGCCATGATGAAAAAGGGAGGAGAGATTATTCTGGAAAACCTCATCGTCACCGACCATCCTGACCTGCTCCGGGGTTCCCGGGTGGCGGAACCATACCCCGGCTCCCCAATGCCCCTCTGCCTCTGCCCCGAAGGTAGATATGCCAAGATGAGAAACGTCTATTTCATTCCCAACCCCAAAACCATGGAGTCCTGGCTGAAACGAACCGGCTTCCATAATATCAGATGGATTGACATCTCGGCCACAACCCCAGAGGAGCAGCGTAAAACCCCCTGGATAGCCACGGAATCACTCACGGATTTCCTGGACCCCCATGATCCTTCGAAAACCGTTGAAGGCTACCCCGCACCGGTGAGGGCCATTGTTACTGCAAGGTCGTGAAAGAGAAAGATTCCAAAGATAAGCTCTCGAAAAAGAAGCTATGAAAAACAAAGTCGCACAAGAGTACCACCCCCTGGAAAAAAGAGTCCGGGAACTGACCTGCCTCTACGGCATTGCCAATCTCCTGGAGAACCAGGGAGTCTCCCTATCCTGGATCATGGAGAGAGCTGCGGAACTTATCCCTTCGGCATGGCGGTTTCCAGAAAATGTATGTGCCAGGATCCATATGGAAGGCAAAGTCCATGCATCCGGAAACTTTATGGAAACGCCATGGTGCCGGAGGGCGGATATTATCCTGAACGATGAGCCGGTGGGCAGGGTTGAAATATATCACATAAAACCGGGCCTGGATATGCCCATTGAAGAGGAATCAAGAGTTGTCAAGGCAATTTCAGAGCGTTTAAGCAAGGTTGTATGGCTCAAACGTTATGAAGAAGCCATAAGAGAAGAGAAGCGTACCCTGAAACAGACAGCCCATCTTCTCGATAATGAAAACAGGGTTCTGCGATCTTCCCTCGGGGAGAGATACCGGCTGGGGGATATTTTTGGACGATCCAGTGAGATGCAGAAGGTTTACGAGGTGATACTCAAGGCTGCAGTCACAGATGCCGGTGTCGCAATATTTGGAGAGTCCGGTTCTGGCAAGGAGCTGGCTGCCCGGGCAATCCACGACCACAGCTCCAGGAAAGGCATGGCATTTGTGGCCGTGAACTGCGGAGCCATCCAGGACACCCTGTTTGAGAGGGAGTTCTTTGGCCATCGCAAAGGGGCTTTTTCCGGAGCCCATGCCCATTCCCGGGGTTATCTCGACATGGCCCACAAAGGAACCCTTTTTCTTGACGAAGTTGCCGAACTCACCGTGAACATGCAGGCCAAACTCCTGAGAGCCATTGAAAGTGGAGAGTACAGACCTGTGGGACAGACAGAACCCCTTTTATCCGATTTTCGTGTTATTTCAGCATCAAACACCCCCTTGACCCATAAGGTGGCCCAAGGTTCCATGCGTTCCGATTTTTTCTACCGTATCCAGGTGATCCAGATGGAACTCCCACCCCTTTGCCGCCGAAAAGAGGATATTCCCCTTCTCGTTGAACATCTCCTCGGTAAAATGACCAAGAATAGTGATATTCCAAGGATTCCGGGCAATATCATGGATGCTCTGACCGAGTATGACTGGCCAGGCAATGTAAGGGAACTGCGCAATGTGCTGCAGCGTTATCTAACCCTGGGAGAACTTGCATTAACATCATCCCCTGCCGGAGGGAATATATCTGCCGTAAAGGAGAGACCTGCCGGAGGGAATATATCTGCCGTAAAGGAGAGACCTGCCCGAGGGAATATCCCTCCCGGAGGAATATTCAATCTCCGGGAACTGGAATTGCCTTCCCAGGAGAACTTAAGTCTCCATGAACTAAAGTCTGTTTCCCCTGGAGAAAAGAATTTCAATCTCCGGGAGCATGTGCAGGAGACCGAGAGGAGCCTCATCAAAAAGGCTTTGGAACATACCAACGGAAACCGCACCCGGGCAGCCGAGCTTCTCGGAATATCCCGAAGGGCACTGTTCAGAAAAATATCCACCCTGTAAGTGCCAAAACCGCCCGTCAGGGCGAATTTTGCCCGCATTGAATTTTAGCCTGGTTTTTCAAATAATTGACCCTGACAGCAAACATATTTCGGGTATTTTGCAGAGAATCTATTCCAATCAAAGGAGATGTTCCGGGCGTTATTTTCCCGATCCCTAAATGGTCCCTGTATCAGGATGCTCATTGATCCAGGCATTGCAACACTCATTTTTTTAAATAAACTTTTTAAATAAAATTCATTTTGTCATTCATTGACCATTAAACCAGCCCTCTCCATAAAAACACAACCGGTTCAGAAAAGATTTTTCAAGCATATGGCATACACATTGCTAAGAATATTTGAAACAAACCGTTCTTGAATATGCGGCAATCATTACCCCAAGGAGAAAAAACGATAATGAAACAAGATCCGTTTGGAAACCTGGCCGACTGGGGACCTGTCTTGAATCTCATTGAGTCTGCGGACAATGATTCACTTGTCCAGTACCAGCCTGGTCTGATCAGGATACTACGTTACCAAGCTAACTGGAGGCTTCGGGAAGCTGTCTTGAAAAGGGCAGGAGATATATATCCGCCCTCTTCCGATCTTGTTTTACAGATACTTGATATGCTTGATAATGACAATATTTACTATGATGCCAGGATACTTGCATGTGAAGCTATGGTTCAACTGCTTAAAAAGAGCAAAAAATGCATATCCGATGAAATTATCTGTAAAATAAAAACTGTTCTGGAAAGATTGAATCTTACCCCCCACCCCCCTTTTTTCCAGGAAGCATTGACCAGAGCTGCATCGGCAATTATCGGTAATGGGTAGCTTCATCGGCAATGGGCAGCTTCATCGACAATGGGCAGCTTCATCGGCAATGGATAATCAGGGCCGCACTACTGAAATAAGTTAAATGATACTATATTAAACCGGGGTGTCTAAAAACCAATTTGATGCACAAATCGTGATTATGTAGAGACGCAATGCATTCTGTCTCTACCGGTCGGTTATTTTTACCATTGGCAAGATGGTCAAAAAATGAACAATCAAAAATGGCAACTTTAGACACCCCTTAAACTGATATTGTATTATAATCACCCAGTAACATGGATCCGCCCATAAGGCGAATTCTCAAACAGGCTGTTAAACAACAGAACAAAAAAGAGGAGATGAACAGATGTTAATTGGAATACCCAAAGAGATTTTATCAGAAGAGAACCGAGTGGCAGCCACTCCGGACACTGTAAAAAAATTTATTGCCCTTGGCTTTAAAGTTGCGGTTGAATCATCGGCAGGTAAAGGCATAATGATAACCGATGATGATTACATAAACGCGGGAGCTGAAATAATATCCGACACAGAAGCTCTTTTTGAAAAATCTGATCTTGTCCTTAAAGTAAAACAGCCGGAGTTCAACAGCAAAACCGGAAAACATGAAGCAGACATGATACGTGACGGAAGTATGCTTATCACCTTTATAATG
>JADGBO010000105.1 GCA_015231465.1 Desulfamplus sp. | reverse complement strand
ATGATTGTTCCAAGATCAAAACTTTCTATGCTCACCACACCCCCAGCCGGTGCCTTTGCGGCCCTTCTGGCCGCATTTTTCTACTCATTTGGTGCCGTTGCCGATAAAATGGGTGTCATGACCGGCCATATCATTATATATACCTTTCATCTGTCCGCTGCCATGCTTATATTTCATTTCATCCGGATCATCGGCCAGAATCACACATCCAAAATAGTCCCTGAAATCCGGCATAGTCCTTTGATTATAATCTCCGGAGGCATTATCATGCTTCTATCCTTCATAACATTCCGCCTGGGGCTGGCAGAGGCCCTTGCTGCCTATGCATCAGCATTGAGACAGGTGAGTACCCTGTTCGGTATTATCATAGGCATTTTTATATTTAAAGAGAAAATCAGCAGAGAAAGGATCATAAGCTCTCTCATCATCCTGGGCGGAGCAGCTCTTATAAAACTGGGATGAATCATGATGGAATTATCCTCGGCGGAGCAGCTCTTGTAAAACTGGGATTCTTGTAAAACTGGGATGAATCATCATGGCATATTTTTCTATCCTGATCCGTCATGCGGAACCATATTGTGCTTTATGTCCGGGGCAGAAAAATCATGTTGACCCATTGGAGGAGTTTCTCTATTATTTTAAGATTAATTTACAACAGCAGTTCACAGCAACAGTTCACAGCAACAGTTCACAGCAGCCTTTTAAAGCAGCATTTCACACGCTTCGCAGCAATGTTTTACAGTAGCAGTCTGGACAGTTCCGCACATCTTTTATGAAACCTGATTTAAGGACAGGAATATTATGAACAATTTTTATATATTTGTTGTAAGACTCATGCTCGGTATGGGATTGGGCATTTTACTGGCAAGAATTTTCAGACCGGAATGGTCTATTTTTCATGGACTGATCATGGGAGCCGCACTTGTGGCCGGAGCTTATGCGGTGCAGGCCATCAAACAGAAAAACCGATCAGACTCATAAAATATAAGGAGCCTGTCATAAATTGAAACAGATTATCTTGGGAACAGCAGGGCACATTGATCACGGAAAGACCAGCCTTATCCGGGCCCTCACCGGCATTGAAACTGACCGGCTCAAAGAAGAGCAGCAGCGGGGTATCACCATTGAGCTGGGCTTTGCATCCTTAACCCTTTCCGACGGGAGCGTAATCGGTATTGTGGATGTGCCCGGGCATGAGAAATTTGTAAAAAACATGGTGGCCGGAGCCAGCGGAATAGATATTGTGTCCATGGTTATTGCAGCAGATGAAGGTGTCATGCCCCAGACCCGGGAACATATGGAGATATGCACTTTAATGGGCATCAGGCACGGGTTCATCGCCATGACCAAAATTGATCTTGTGGATGAAGAACTCATGGAGCTGGCTGTTGAAGATATAAGGGAGTTCACCCAGGGTACATTTCTTCAGGATGCACCGCTTGTGCCCATATCCTCCACAAAAAACACAGGTCTCGATCTCTTCAGAGATACCCTGGAAGGTATATGTGCCCAGATTCCTGAAAGGCCCTTTTCCCCCATTTTCCGCCTTCCGGTGGACAGGGTATTTTCCATGAAGGGATTTGGAACCGTGATAACGGGAACACTGGCATCCGGAAGCATCAGTGTCGGAGACAACATAATGGTATTTCCCACCAGGATAACATCCAAGGTGCGAGGGATACAGGTTCACGGCAGCAGTGTGGAGACCGCATGGGCAGGAACCCGCACCGCCATCAATTTCCAGGGACTGGACAGGGAAGAGATCAACCGCGGGGATGTCCTCTCCACGCCGGACACCCTGAAACCCTCCTACATGGTGGATGCCCATCTTACATTTCTCTCCTCGAACACAAAACCGGCCCGGGCCCGGACCAGGGTAAGGTTTCACTCCGGCACCAGCGAGATCATGGGTAACGTGATACTGCTCGACAGGGATGAACTGATGCCTGGAGATTCGGCTTCCGTCCAGATACGGCTGGAGAGCCCTGTATCATGCATGAACGGGGATCACTTTGTCATAAGGAGCTACTCCCCGGTGAGAACCATAGGAGGAGGCCGTATTCTGAATCCTTTTCCAGGCAAGCACAAGCTCTTCAATCAGGATATCATAAAGGGTCTTGCCACCCTTCTGGAAAATGATCCCAGGCAGAATATCTCGTTTTTTGTGATACAAAGCGGTTACAAGGGCATATCCCTTGGAGAACTTCGGCTAATGGTTCCTCTTTCAGACAAAAAACTTGATTCCGTACTTCAAAGCATGATGGCATCAAGGGATCTGATACAGAGTGACAGGGAGAGGAAAATCTATGTTCACCGGGATATTATTGATGCCCTGTGCCGGGAGATTCTCCGTTACCTTGGGGAGTATCATCGGGACAATCCCCTCAAGGAGGGTATCTCCAAGGAGGAACTCAAATCAAAATTCAGGGCATTCAAGCCCAGGGATTCCAGGCTTTTTCCCCTTGTCACGGCAAAACTTGTCAAAGATGGGGAAATTGCCCAGGAGGCAAATACCATACGCCTTGCAACCCATAAAGTTGCCCTTGAGGTGGATTTAAAGAATATCAAGGAGAAAATTGCAGCAATATACAGGTCAGGGGGGCTTACACCCCCTTTTTTCAGAACCATATGCAGCGATCTTGATGTGGATCAAAAAACAGCAAGGGATGTACTTCAAATGCTCATAGATGAGAAGAGCATTGTCAAAACCAAGGATGATCTCTACTTCGACATGGAAGCCATTAAAAATCTCCAGGAAAGGCTGCGGGATTTCCTCACACGGGAAGGAGAGATAACAACCCCGGTTTTCAAGGATATGACCGGCATCTCCAGGAAATATGTCATCCCCCTCATAGAATATTTCGACTCCATCAATTTTACCATTCGTGTGGGGGATACAAGGCAGCTTAGAAAGTAGTCCAACAGTATATTAAAGTTGAAGCAGCAGGGAATTTCTTTAGAAAACATTTCAGATATATTGTCAATTCCCATGGAGGAAGTTCAGTCTCTTTTGAATGAATAAAGATGTGAGATGAGGAGATACAATGAACGGATGGGGAATGTATTTAAAGGCTAAGGGCATCGGAATCCAATGGAGATAAAACTTTACAACGACATTGCATTTAAGTGGATATTCGGAAGACAGAGCCGGACGGCTCCGCTACTGGACCTGATCAATACGGTTCTTTCCCATGAGGAAGAGTCAGCGTTATTTTCAGATGTTTTGGTCCTCAATCCCTATGACGCTTCAGAACCGTTCAAGAATGAGAAGCAGGGGATACTTGATATCAGGGCCAAGGATAAATATACAGATCAATGGTTTGATCTTGAGATGCAGGTAAAATACAGCGAAGTTTATCCCCAGCGGTCAAAATATTACCTTGCCGGACTTTACAGGGATCAGCTTGAGAAAGACAAGAAAGTCAACTACTGTGATCTTAACCCTGTTTACGGCATACATTTGCTTTTAGAAAACCTTTTCAGAGAAGAGAGCGACAAGGATTTCTGGTTCAATCATTATACAATGCTCAACACTCGTTCCCACGTTCCCCTTACAGGACACTGGCATCTTTACTACATTGAGCTTCAGAAATGCCTTGAAAAGCTCAGTAGGGGTGAAAAAGGGAGAAAAATTCTTGAGACCCCGCTGGAACAATGGGCATATTTTCTTGCCAATCCCCAGGATAATGAAAAACCCCTTGATCCTGCACTTAAAGAAAACCAGGGAATTGTGGAGGTATATGATATGCTTCAAACATTTACAAAAGAAGATCACTTGCGTGAGCAGTACCGTCTCCGGGAGGAGTTTCTCAGAACCGAGAGAACCGAGGCATTGGAATATCAGAGAATGACCGAGAAATATCAAAGTGTCCTGAAAGATAAAAAAGCTGTGCAAAAGCAATGGGAGATAGAGAGAAGGGCAAAAGAAGCAGCTTTAAAGGCAAAAGAAGCAGCTTTTAAAGAACGGGAACAAGAGAAAAAGGCAAAAGAATCGGCTGTTAAACAAATGGAAAAATTCAAATACAACAGTATATTAAAATTGAAGCAGCAGGGAATTTCTTTAGAAAACATTTCAGATATATTGTCAATTCCCATGGAGGAAGTTCAGTCTCTTTTGAATGAAAAATTGCAATCCAGATGATTAATGCATTTGAATAAGGAACCCATATATTTAAGGAACCCAGATATTTGGATGAACTGATACGCATTATTGCAGAACAAATGTCGCTGCTCTTCAATGGAACCAGGGAGTTTATGACAAAGGCATATAGTTGCCTTGTCCTTGCCTTTCGGGGTTTTATGGAACAGAGGAGCGGTCTTCGGGCATCGGCATTGACTTTTTTTTCCATACTGTCGGTGGTGCCCTTCATGGCCATGGCCTTTGGCATTGCCAAGGGTTTTGGATTTGAAAAGCTGCTTGAAAAAGAGGTGATGGAGAGCCTCTCCGGCCATGAGGATGTTGCCCTAAAAATAATAGATTTCTCAGAAAGGATGCTTGCCCAGACCCAGGGAGGAGTAGTGGCTTCCCTGGGTATTCTTGTTCTGCTATGGTCAGTGTTCAAGATGCTGGGTCACATGGAGGCCGCGTTCAATGATGTATGGCATGTTAAAAAGGGCCGTCCCTTTCTCCGCAGGGTGAGCGACTACATTGCCCTGACTTTTACTGCCCCCATCATGGTGATCTTTGCGGGCAGCCTTACGGTTTACGTGAAAGCACGACTTGCATTGATGGCAGCCGAAGATCCCTTTCGCATTCTTGATGCCACGGTGCCTCTGTTTTTAAAGCTCCTGCCCTTTATAACCATGTCGGGACTCTTTGTCTTTCTCTATCTTTTTATCCCTTATCGTCAGATCAACTTCAGGTCAACCCTCATAGGAGGCATTCTTACCGGCACCACTTACCAGGTTTTTCAGACCATATATATAAATTTTCAGGTGGGGGTCTCCCATCAGAATGCCGTTTACGGAAGTTTTGCAGCACTGCCCCTCTTTCTTACCTGGATTCATGTCAGTTGGACCATCGTACTCTTTGGAGCCCATTTTGCCCATTCCTGGGAAAACATGGACTCCCCTTCGGCGGACCGGGAGGGGTTCCGGGCTGTGAGTTTTAAGATGAAAAAAGTCATGGGACTTGCCATTGTGATGTTATGTGTGAGACGTTTCATCGAGGGAGGCCCTCCCATGACCCAGGCTGAAATAGCCAGGGGTCTGGATATTCCCATGGGCGTTACGGGCACGATACTTGATGAACTCAAGGGCTGCGGTATTCTCTCGGAAGTTTCTGCCCATTGCCGGCAAAGGGAGGAGGGAGATGGCTGCAAAGATGTGACCCGGGAAGGAGAAAGGGCCTGGCAGCCCGCAAGGGATGTCCAGACCCTGACCGTGGCATCTGTTTCCCAGGCCCTGGAGGAGTATGGAGACTCCACCGATCTTCCACTCCTGGGAAGCCTGGAGTTTGAGGCACTGATAGAGGCTGTGGAGGGCATGGCTGCCGCCGGAAGTATAGCCACAGGCACCAGGCTGTTAAAAGACATATAACGGCCATGGCGGCATCACCGCCACAATCGAAGGGGCGTATTGCATACGCCCCTTAAAATATGGGGACTTTCATATAAACATACATGGCGGTGAACCCGCCACAATCGAAGGGCGTATTGCATACGCCCCTTAAAATATGGGGATTTTTATATAAAAAGGAGAGTTTTTATGAAACACTACAGAAAAGAGCTTTGGTTTGAAATTCCCACCAGGCGTGCATTTATAAATATTACCCCCGATGTTGATATATGTTTGAAAGAGAGCGGCATTAAAAACGGCCTTCTTCTTTGTAATGCCATGCATATAACGGCTTCGGTGTTCATAAATGATGATGAATCCGGCCTGCACAGGGACTATGAAACCTGGCTGGAGAGACTGGCCCCCCATGAGCCGGTCTCCCAGTATCACCACAACACCTATGAGGATAATGCCGATGCCCATATGAAACGCCAGATAATGGGCCGTGAGGTTGTGGTGGCCGTGACCGACGGAAAACTGGATTTCGGCACCTGGGAGCGGATATTTTACGGTGAGTTTGACGGCAGACGCAAAAAACGGGTTCTTGTGAAGATCATAGGGGAGTAGCAGCACCATGCGACTTCTTCTCATTGAAGATGACATCAAGATAGCCCAGTTTGTCCTCAAGGGTCTTGCTTCTGCGGGTTTTGCCGTGGATCATGCATCATGCGGTAAAGATGGGCTCTCCCTGGCTCTGATGACTCCCTATGATCTTCTCATAGTGGATATAATGCTCCCCGGGCTTGATGGAATAGCATTGATTGAAAAATTGAGAAAAGAGAAGAGAAACACTCCTGTCATAATATTGAGTGCCAGGGACAGGGTGGCCGACAGGGTCCGGGGTCTTGAAGCTGGTGCGGATGACTACCTCACCAAGCCCTTTGCCTTCTCGGAGCTTCTGGCACGTATTCAGGCCCTGATAAGAAGGGCCGGGGGAATTGTCGAGGCCACGACTCTTTTTTGTGCGGATCTCACCATGGATATAATTAAAAGGGAAGTGCGAAGGGAAGGCGAGGTTATTGAGCTTCAGCCCCTGGAATTTTCACTTTTGGAGTATCTCCTTAGAAACAAAGAACGGGTGGTGTCCAAAACCATGATCATGGAGCATGTATGGAACTACAACTTTGACCCCATGACCAATGTTGTGGAGGCCCGTATCTGCCGCCTGAGGGACAAGATCGACAAGGATTATCCAGTCAAGCTTATACACACCGTCCGGGGTGCGGGTTATGTCATCAGGGAAAAGGATTAAGTCATTGTGTCACCAGGGAAAAGGGTTGAGCCATTATGTCATCAGGGAAAAGGGTTGAGCCATTATGTCACCAGAGAAAAGGATTAAGTCATTGTGTCACCAGGGAAAAGGATTAAGTCATTGTGTCACCAGGGACAACCAGCACGGTTAAACCATTGAAAAATAAAGTCGGTGCCCTTTTTTCCAATCCCTTGTCAACGGGCCGGATTTTTCAGACCCTTGCCTTCCGTCTCACCGTCTGGTATGCGGGAATATTTACACTCTCTTCCTGTGCGGTATTTCTTCTTTTCTATTTTCTTGTATCCCAGACCATCCTGGACCGATTGGATGAAGACCTCCTGGACAAGGCAGGGCTCTTCTCGGCGGTATTCCCGGTCCAGGGTATTCCGGGCCTGAAAAGGATTGCGGTTCTCGAGGCCAGGGCAGCAGGTGAAAAAAAGATATTCTTCCGCCTTCTTTATCTTAACGGAGAGGTTTTTGCATCCTCATACATGGATTACTGGCACAACGTCAAGGTTGATTCCAATATTGTATCCGGCCTTATAAAAACGGGAAAGTATCATTTTAAAACCCTGGAGATTGAACCTGACCGCCAGAGGGTTCGGGTGCTGTACCATCTATCTGCTCCGGGCGTGGTTCTTCAGACCGGCATATCCATGGACACCTACTCGGGTTTCCTTGCTGCCTTCAAGCGGATATTCGGGGGTTCCATGGCCATTGTAGTGATTCTGTCGGCCGTATGCGGAGGTTTCATGTCCAGAAAGGCCCTGGGCGGGCTTGGGCAGATAACCAGAACTGCCCGGGAGATATCCGGGGGGACCCTTTCCGCAAGGGTACCGGAGGGCAGACACCAGGATGAACTCAATGAGCTGGCAAAGACCTTCAACAGCATGCTGGACAGAATTGAACTCCTGGTAAAGAATATTCGTGAGATGAGCGACAACATTGCCCATGATCTCAGAAGTCCCCTCACCCGTATTAGGGGCCTTGCAGAAGTGACCCTCCTCCATTCCGGAACCCATGACGAATATGAAGCCATGGCAGCATCAACCATTGAAGAGGCTGACCGGCTCCTGGACATGATAAGCACCATGCTTGTAATATCGAGAACCGAAGCCGGAGTGGGGGGATTCCAGCTTGAAATGGTAAATATCTCCCATATTCTTGAAGATGCCTGCCGGCTTTTCCATGCCGTTGCCGAAGATGCAGGCATTGACTTTACATTCACACCGGAGCCTGATCTACTGACCCGGGCTGACCGGGGCATGATCCAGCGTGCCATCTCCAATCTTATAGACAATGCATTGAAATATACATCGCCCCCTGGAAAGATAGAGGTGCGTGCCTGTGCAAAAGAGGATTCCTCCGGGACCGGAATGGGTAGAGTTATTGAGATAAAGGTTATGGATACCGGCCAGGGAATATCTGCTGAGCATATTGAACGGGTATTTGACCGCTTTTACAGGGCTGACCCTTCAAGGAACAGAAGGGGGACCGGCCTGGGTCTCAGTTTTGCCCGGGCCGTTGCCAGGGAACACCGGGGAGATATAGGTGTCCAAAGCACCCCGGGCCAGGGCTCCATTTTTACCCTTACATTGCCATATGGTAATATTCCCATCATTTAAAAATCATATTCATGTACTATACTCAAAATTGAAGGGAGGTATGGTTGGGTAAGAGGTATGGTTGTGTAATTTGAGATTTGCTCAAAATCGACAGGTTCATCGTGTTTCCAGATAGCATAATGGTGTTTGTCTGAATCAGGATTTTCAGGATTTACAGGATGGAGGGCTGTCCCTTGCGGCTGAAATATTATTCTGGAAGTCTATAAAACAAAAGGAGGTTTTTATGAAAATGAATGTCAAAATAACAGGTATTGCAGTTGCGGTCATGGTTCTTTTTTTTGCGTTACTCTCTCCATTGAACGGAGCCCAAGGGGTTCGGATGATTCCGGCGGGCTTCAGTGAGCTGGCCGAAAAGGCAAGGCCGGCTGTGGTAAACATTCGTACCGTAAAAAATATCCGGGGCGGAGGCAGGGTGTTCAACCATTTTTTTGGCGAGCCCTTTGGCGGTCAAGATATGTTCCGTGAATTCATGGAACCTTTTTTCCGTCACCAGACCCCCCGCAGGAACTATGAGCAGAACAGCCTTGGTTCCGGTTTTATTATCAGCAGAGACGGATACATAGTTACCAATTTTCATGTAATTGACGGAGCAGATGCCATAAGTGTCAAGCTATATGATGACAAAGAGTATGATGCTGTGGTGGTGGGACGTGATCCCAACACTGATCTTGCCCTTATAAAAATAGAAGGGGACGATTTTGTACCCCTTAAGCTTGGCAGCTCATCGGATATCAAGGTTGGAACATGGGTTGTGGCCATCGGCAGCCCCTTTGGCCTGGAGCAGACCGTTACTGCAGGCATTGTAAGTGCCAAGGGACGCATACTGGGTTCCGGACCCTACGATGATTTTATCCAGACCGATGCCTCCATAAATCCCGGCAACAGCGGCGGCCCTCTTCTCAATCTTGACGGCGATGTGGTGGGCATCAATACCGCCATTATCAAATCGGGTCAGGGCATAGGCTTTGCCATTCCATCGGATATGGCCAGGGGCATAGTTGCCCAGCTCAAGGACAAGGGAGAGGTGACCCGGGGCTGGATGGGGGTTGCCATCCAGGATATAACACCTGAACTTGCCGACTATTACGGCATAAAAGATACCCAGGGTGTTCTTGTGGGCATGGTATATAAAGATCATCCCGCAGACAAGGCAGGAATTGAAGCCGGTGACATTATCACCAGGGTCAATGATGTTCCGGTGAAGTCAAGCAGGGAGCTGAGTGCCTCCATTGCAGGCCATGGAGTGGGAGAAAAGGTAACAGTGACTTATATCCGCAATGGCAAAGAGAACAAAGCTTCCGTTGTCCTTGCAAAGAGAAGCGAGTCGGAACCCGGTACACTCTATTCCGAGGCAGGTTTTGATGATTTCGGCATGAAACTCGGTGCCCTTGATGATGATACAGCCGGCAGATTCGGTTATGAGAGAGGAACCCGGGGACTTGTTGTGACTGAACTTGAATCCGGCAGCAAGGCCGAACAGTCTGGAATACGTGTTGGGGACATGCTCAAGGAAGTGAATCGAAAACCTGTGGAAACCCTGAAACAGTACGGGGATATAATTGATGGAATAGAGAAAGGTTCAAGGGTACAGCTCCTTTTCAGACGCGGCAATTCAAGCTTTATTGCGGTTCGGCTTGTGAAGTGATTTTACAACCCGCTGTTTTTGAGAAGATATTTTAAGCCCAGGGGCGGCCGCAGGAGAGAACCAGAGGCCGCCCCTTTCCAGACAAGGATATTCAAGGCTCAGGTCGGCCCGCCGGCCGGCCCTGATGGAGAAGACCATGCTTTCGGATATTATATTAAAAGAGTTTGATATCATTACAGCCCATGACGATCCCTACAGGGAACTTGCCGAGTCCTACTCGGAAGCTGTCTTTTCAAGTGATCGCCGCAAAGCTTCGGCTATAATTCTTGAAGCCGTGGAATCAGGCACTGCCATCAAGGATATTTATCTCCATGTATTTCAGCCTTCACTCTATCTCATTGGCCGTCTGTGGCAGTTCAATATCATTTCCGTTGCCCAGGAACACCTTTTCACGGCCATGACCCAATCCATCATGGCCCAGCTCTATCCCTTTATCATGTCCGGCCTGCGAGGGGATAAAAAGATGATTGCAACATGCGTGGGCAGCGAACTGCATGAGATCGGAATACGAATGGTGGCAGACATCTTCGAGATGGATGGATGGTCAACCCTCTTTCTCGGTGCCGGCACTTCTTCAAAAACAGTGGTCGGGACAATAGATTCGGAAAAACCCCATCTCCTGGCCATTTCGGCAACCATGAATTTTCATCTCCCCAATGTGCAAAACCTCATAAAGGAAGTGAAAAGCAGCAACACCCCCGGGCTTTTTATTATGGTGGGCGGCGGAGTTTTCAATGCCCGGCCCCAACTGTGGCAAGATATAGGTGCAGACGGTTTTGCAATGGATGCTGTCCATGCCCTTGAAGTTGCCGATGATCTCATTAAATCTCGTCACTCATAAGCGTGCAAACCAAATCCTTTAAGGTGTATGTTTAGGAGAGACTTTAGAGATTTTTTAATAACGCACAGTCAACGGAACCCCTACGGCACTTCGTGACCGTAGGGGCTTGTCGTGTCACTACTTTGTCTTTGGTCGCCGATCCACAGGATACTTTGATTTGCGGAAACTAGACGGAACGAAAATTCATGCTTCAGCGAAAGCAAAGGAACTAAAATTATTGGAATCGGCAAAAACATTGTTATTCGAAAAACATTGCGTGGTGTAGTAGTGCGATCATTCGCTACCGCTCACTAACGCATGTTTCAATTCCTCCCCTGAACACTTCGTGATTCAGGGGTTTCCTTGAAACGGTTTTATGAAAGATAACACAATGTCAAAATTATCCGACACAGCCGAGGCAACTGACAGCTCCATTCCGGAATCGGCCTTTGAAGAGATGAGCCGCATGAAC
>JADGBO010000104.1 GCA_015231465.1 Desulfamplus sp. | reverse complement strand
TGCTGCATTGTTTCCTGATAAAAAGATTTTGCCTGCCTTTCTTTCCACTGGCGGATTTACCGGGGAGGCTCTTCTTTTTTGTGAGGAGAATGGAATAGGTACAGCGGAAAAAATTGCATATTTTGTTTGAAGTATAGATTTCCAGATAAATAATTTTCTTTCAAGGGCACGGCACGCCGTGCCCCTACGATTCCTTCGGGAAATTTCATTATCTGGAATGCTATAGAATAACCGTTATTACCGTGGGCCAATGAACTCATTGTAAAAACCGCCTTTTTGAGCGGCTGCCCTTAAGAATTGATTTGCTGAAATATTATTCTGGAAGTCTATAGTTTACCGTGGAAATAATGTATCTATTTCAACGGTAAAAAAATAATTAGGAGAACCCATGAAGCTGCCTTATGGAATAAGCGATTTTAGAGAAATAGCACTTAAAAATTATTTTTACTGCGACAGAACCGATTTAATTAACCAACTTGAAGAAAATAAATTTCAGCTTTTTCTACGCCCCCGCCGATTTGGAAAATCTCTCCTGCTTTCCATGCTTGAGAACTACTACGACATTGCAAAAAAAAGTGAGTTTGACGCTATGTTTGGTAGCCTTAAAATCGGCAGAAATCCTACCCCTATTCGCAGCTCATATTTTATCCTGAAGTGGGATTTTTCGTGCATTGATGCCTCTGGAAATTTAGATGATATCCGTCAATCTCTTTATGACCATATTAATGAAAAAATTAAAGGTTTTATCTTATACTATATAGCTCTCCATTCGCTCATTCGTAATCCAGTATTTTTAATTTTCAAGTTGACGATAAACAAGTAAATCTATTTTTAACCTTTGAAGTATTTCTTTTTGCAAAGAGGACAGAGGGGGTAAAGAACTGAGAATGACATTACCGGCCATGTCTCTAATGATTGTCAGATTTATTTTTGAAAAGGCTTTCTGAATCCTCTCTGCAGAAGGCTTAATAATACAACACCTTCGGTAACAATAACCAAAACTGTAAATTTCAATGAAACAACAACATTCAGCATCACACCATCAGCAGGTTCTACTGCCACAGCAACAGGCTGCGGAGGCAACCTGACCGGCACGACCTTCACCACCGGCCTCATCAAAGGCGATTGCACCGTAACTGCAACATTTACCCTGAACAGCTACACAGTCACAGGCTCTGCCAGCATAGGTGGCACCATAAGCCCCGCCAGCCGAACAGTTAATTACAATGCCACACCCACCTTCACGCTTCTGCCGGACTGGGGATATGTGGTGGACACAGTGACCGGTGACTGTGCCGGGGGGCTGTCCGGGGATATCCATACCACGGGCAATGTCACCGGGGATTGTACTTTGACGGTAACCTTTGCACCCAAAACCTACACCGTCACCGGCCTTGCCACGGCCAACGGAACCGTCTCCCACACCAACGGAACCAGTGCCCCGGCCACCGTGGATGTCAGCCATGTCAGTACAACAACCTTCACGGTGACCCCGGCTTCAGGATACGCCATCAACAAGGTACTGGGATGCAACGGCACCTTGAGTGTTGATCCCGGTACAGGTATCGGGAGTTTTACCACCGGGGAGATCACAGGCCCCTGCAAGGTAATTGCATTTTTCAAAACAGAGTAAACATGGGTGTCTAAATGGCAAGCTTTGGCTTGTTCAGGATTTGGGCGGTTTTCGTTGTATTGTCAGAATAATCACCCTGATAATAACAAAAGGCATCTGCATCATTAAATAGTAAGGAGAAGACAACTTTTGACAGAGCAAAATATGACAAAGGAAGGGAAAGAGTCTATAGTCAAAGAAAATGCAATTATAGTTGAGGAAAAAGAGAAATCCGAGAGTAACGATAAGACCCGATGGCATGTGATTTTTGGCGATATACTGTCCAAACTTTTAACTCCGGTAAATATTTCTGTTGAAATTGATGTTTCCGTAATGAGCAGCCCGCCAAAGAGTGATATTTTACTGGTGAGAAGGGAGAGTCCGGAGTGGACAAAGGCACAGCTTCAACGTCTTCCCGATGGCATAAGGGATACCAGGGCGGATCATATACTTCTGGAATTCAAATTCACGGAATCGGTAAACCAGGAAGTTATAGCCCAGGCATTGGGATATGATACTTTTTACAAAAGAGCCAATGAAAAAATTGAACAGAAACGGATTCAAACTTTTATATTGAGTTCAAAGACACCAGATAAAAAGCTGAGGAAGATGGTCGGATTTAAAGATGAGATAAAACCCGGTGTTTTCAAAAGCTCCCACGCTGTCATAGATTCAGTGCAGTTGATATCGATAAACGATCTTTCCGATGAACCCCATAACCTGTACATAAAGTGCTTTGCAAGTAAAAAAGGTGTAAGGGAGAAGTCATTCAATAAACTGTTTGATTGTAAAAAAGAGACATTAACCTCAGATGTAATTTATGTTATTACGGGTTTATTCAATATTTTTGCCAAAAAAATCAAAGGAGCAGAGATCATGCAGGAGACGAGCGGATATACAACCGAAGAGATCATGGGTATGGGCAAAGAGATATGTGAAGCACTTCTCAATGTTTACAGTCTGGATGATATTTTGAAAAAATATAAACCGGAAGAGGTTTTTGCCAACTACAAACCGGAAGAGGTTTTTGCCAACTACAAACCGGAAGAGGTTCTTGCCAACTACAAACCGGAAGAGGTTCTTGCCAACTACAAACCGGAAGAGAGACTCAAAGGGCTTGGGGCAGAAGAGATTAAAAAATATCTCGAAAGCATAAAAAATAATTTAAATTAATTTTTTCCTCGGTATAAGAGTGAGGTGTCTAAAAACCAATTTGATGTCCAAATCGTGATGATGTAGAGACGCAATGCATTGCGTCTCTACCGTTGATGGTCAAAAAATGAGCAATCGAAAATGTCAGATTTTGACACCCCAGGCATGGCGGTTATATGAAAATCCCCGTCGTTTCAGGGCTTTCATCACTTCAATTGTGGCGGTGATGCCGCCATTCCCCTTATTGTATCAACCATGATCACTTGCTCCCCATATATCCACAATTTTCTTATTGCCAGGATATTCAACGGTTTTGTAGCTTGTGATATTGGAGAGTCGCCGGGTGATTCTGACAATTCTGTCAACATGTTTTTTTATGGAGTTGAGATCCTTTACAAGCTGGGCATCTTCTCCATGATCCATCATTATAAGTTCAGAATAACCAACAATGGCCTGCAGGGGTTGATTCAATTCATGGCAGACAGCTCCGGCCATCTCCAGGACACCCTGGAGTTTTTCATTTTTGATCTTCTCCTCTTCAACCTGTTTTTTGCCGGACATATCAGTGAATGTGGCAATTATCCATGACATGGGATTGGCGGGATTGGGACTGCTGATATTGATGTTGGCGGGAAAGGTGCGTCCGTCACTTTTCCGCAGAGTTGCCTCTATTTCTATTCTGCCCCCGACACTGAAGCTGGAGTATATCTGCTCTCCTGTTTTTCTGTAGTTCTCACGGGAGTCATAGATCATTGAAACATTGGCTCCCTGAAAATCCTCCTTTTTTTCATAACCAAAAAGGGTCAGCATCTCGGGATTGACCCATTTGAAAACCCTGTTTTCAAGCAGAGCAATCCCCACAGGAGAAGTCTCCAGAATTTTTTCCAGAATTTTACGCTGTTTTTTGTATGCCTGATCCGACTCCTTTCTCTCAATGGCAAGGGCAATATACTGGGCAACGATATTGAGGATATTCAAATCCGTGATTTCATACATCCGCTCATAGGCATAACTCTGAACGGCAATCGCTCCCATGACCTCACCCTTGACGGTTAAAGGCGCCCCAAGCCATGTGAGACTGGGAGTTCCCATCAGGGGCAGGCCGGTCTCTTTGGAATAATCAAGCATATCTTCCTTAGACAGCATCATGGGAACCCCCCTCCTGATAACCCTTGCCGTCAGGGATGCTGTTTTGCTTATGTTATCAATGGAGGCAATCGCCGTATCCTTTTGATCCACATAATAGGGAAATGTCACCCTGTCCTGATCAGGATGGTAGATGGCAATGAAAAAATTATCGACATTGAGAATTGCGGCAAGGGATCTGTGGATGGCTCTATAAAATTGGTCCAGATCTGAAGTCCTGTTGACTGCATCGGCAATTTCAAGCATCACACCGATGCTCTTGTGGATATCAGGTATATCTTGAGTATCTTTGTTTATAATTGGCCTCATTACTGGTTCCAGGGACAACCTTATTCTTTAAATAGAAAAATCAGACATTGGTATAATACAATGCAAAAATATAGATACAATATACATTGCAATACAAAAGAAGCATTATTATTTGCAGTGATTATCTCATTAAAGGTGTTATAAATCAAGATTTATGATAATGTAGCTTCCTGTTTTGAAAAAGAAGAGAGTTCGGTGATGCATTTTTAATATATCTGTTTTTTTATTGGAATTCTGTTGACCATGACGTGATAATAAAAGTGAGGTTTGTACATGAAGTCCATTGAGGAGATTTCACTGCTTTATGAGATAAATGAAGCATTGAATGAACATCTCGATATGAAAAAGGGGCTCTACCGGGTTATGGATATTCTGGCAGAATCCCTTAATTTGATAAGGGGAACAGTCACCCTGCTGGATCCTGTGACCAGTGAGATCAGAATTGAAGTTGCCCACGGCATCTCTGAAAAGGCCAAACGTCGTGCCAAATATCAACTCGGAGAGGGCATCACAGGAAAGGTGATCCAGACAGGGGAGCCGGCAGTGGTTCCTAGGATAAGTGAAGAGCCGCTGTTTCTGGATCGCACGGCTTCCCACAAATATCAGGGAGCAGATTACTCATTTATCTGCGTGCCGGTTAAAAAGGGAAATCGGGTTGTGGGTGCCTTGAGTGCCGATCGTCCCTACGAGGGAGCAACCGCCCTGCAAAAGGGTGAAAAGACCCTCTCGGTTGTTGCCACAATGATCGCCCGTCATGTGATCAATCTGGAACGGCTTCACATGGAAAAAGAGAAGCTGCGACAGGAGAATATCAGGCTCAAGGGGGAGCTGGAAAATCGTTACAGTTTTACCAATATAATAGGAAACAGCAATAAAATGCGGGAGGTTTTCCAGATGATCTCCCAGGTATCCCGAAGCAATGCCACTGTACTGATCCGGGGTGAGAGCGGCACAGGCAAGGAGCTGGTTGCCAACTCCATCCATTACAACAGCTTCAGAAACAACCACCCCTTTGTCAAGATCAATTGTGCAGCACTGCCGGAAAATCTTATTGAAAGCGAACTCTTTGGTCATGAAAAGGGTTCTTTTACCGGTGCCCTGCACCAGAAAAAGGGCAAATTTGAGATGGCCCATCAGGGCAGCATATTTCTTGATGAGATCGGCACCATGGATCTCGGGGTACAGGTCAAGCTTTTGCGGGTTCTACAGGAGAAGGAGTTTGAAAGGGTTGGGGGGCATGGTACCATCAAGGTTGATGTGAGGATTATTGCCGCCACCAACAGCAACCTTGAGGATATGGTGGAAAAGGGACGATTCAGGGATGATCTCTATTTTCGACTCAATGTCTTTCCCATTTACATGCCAAGTTTGAGAATGCGCAAGACCGATGTTATCCTGCTGGCCGACTATTTTCTGGAAAAGTGCTGTAAAGAGCACTTCAAAGAGATAAAACGATTCTCCACACCTGCCATAGACATGCTCATGGAGTATCACTGGCCAGGCAATGTAAGGGAGCTTGAAAACTGCATTGAAAGGGCTGTGCTTCTATGTAATGAAGGAGCTATTCACAGTTACCATCTTCCCCCCAGCCTCCAGACCGGCAAGGTATCCCACACACTTGCCCCAATTACAATGGAAGAGGCAGTTGCCAATCTGGAAAAGGAGATGATCATTGATTCCCTTAAAAACACCAGGGGCAATATAAAAAAAGGGGCGGAGCTTATCGGCACTACAGTGAGAAAATTTGCATACAAAGCCGGTAAATATGGAATTGATTATAAAGATTACAGATAGATACATCAAGGGTATCTCTTCAGTCATAAGTTCTCCAAATGGATAGTGCTTCTTCAAGTTTAAACTGTTGGGTATAAATGTAACCTCACCCCCCTGCCCCCTCTCCATGTCTGGAGAGGGGGAGATTGATGACCTGACAGCTATACCTTGAAAGAACACTATCGCAGATGGTATTTTTGAGTAAGCCACTATATATTCTCAAGAATTGTAAGTTCTCACATCTACCACCATATATTGTGTTTTGATTATTTAAATCAATACTATGTGTAGTAGATATTCAGAAAACTTATGACTGACGAGAATATATTGTGCTCATGGCTTAATAAAAAAACATCTGTGGTAGCCATTCGGCAAACTTATGACTTACGAGATAAAGACCAGAGGATAGGAATCGTTGTTTGAAAGATTACAGATCAATTCAAGGAGGTAGAACGCGTTGTTTGGAACAGTTGTTAATGCCGGTGCCGTGATTGCAGGATGTATGCTGGGTCTCATGTTCAGGGGGGGGATCGCTGACAGGTATAACAGAACCATCATGCATGCCGTGTCCCTGGCAGTCCTTGTCATAGGTATCAAGGGAGCTCTGGGAAGTGATGCCCTGCTCATTGTAATTTTCAGTCTGGCCCTGGGCAGTTTGATAGGAGAGCTGATGCACATTGAAGATGGCCTTGAATACATTGGCCGAACCCTTGAAAAACGTTTCTCTAAAGGGGATGATGGACGATTTTATCAGGGTTTCATTACAGCAACCCTGATTTTCTGCGTGGGGTCCATGGCCATTGTCGGCTCATTGGAGAGCGGTCTGACCGGAAATCATCAGACTCTTTTTGCCAAATCCGCCCTGGACGGGATCACATCCATCATACTTGGATCATCCTTTGGCATTGGTGTTCTCTTTTCAAGCATTCCCATATTCATCTATCAGGGAGCCATCACCATGGCAGCGGTTTTTGTAAAACCCTTCCTTCTGCCGGAAGTGGTCAGCCAGATGTCCTCGGTAGGCGGTGTACTGATCATGGCCATTGGAATAAACCTTTTGGGTATTGCAAAAATCCGTATTGGAAGCATGATCCCAGGCATTTTCCTCCCCATGATATGGTATATGATAAACCTTGTTTTTTAAGGCTGTTTACCATGAAAATACCCCTCATCATTTTCATAATCGGGAGTGGTACATTTATCGTAGAAATGGATACATATTTTCCATGTTCGGGGATGGCTGAAGGTCAGCCATGAAGGTTTAGTCGGATATGAAGGATGCCGAAATAACTTACCCGTTTTTAAAATGAGATAGACCGCCATTCAACGGCGCTCTATTCTGAAATGGGCACGTTTTTTTATATGAAAGTCTACCTCACCCCCTGGCCCCCTCTCCATGGCTGGAAAGGGGGAATAATGAGGACTTTCATGGTTCGATTGTGGCGGTGATGCCGCCATGGCCGTTATATGAAAGTCCACGTCATTCAGGGGATTTTCATCCATTCGATAGTGATGCAATGTGCATCATGTCCGTTATTAAAAATCCATTCCTTACCCATTGCAGTTGTTCCAAAAAAAAAAGGAGTTCAAATTATGAATCTTATATCAATAGACAGAGAAAAATGCGTCAAAGATGCCATATGTGCAGCAGAATGTCCTGTGAAAATTATTGATGTGCAAAATGGTTTTCCTGAAATAATCAAGGGCACAGAAAAGTTCTGTATAAACTGCGGCCATTGTGTTGCGGTCTGTCCATCGGCTGCACTTTCCCATAAGAATATTTCTATTGAGGATTGCTTGGAGATAAACCCCGACCTTGCCATTGGGCCCCAGCAGGTAGAGCAGTTTTTAAGAAGTCGGCGCTCCATCCGGTCATACAAAAAAAAGCCCGTTGAAAAGGAGCTTCTGGAAAAACTTATAACACTTGCAGGCCATGCCCCTTCAGGCCACAACCTCCAGCCGGTACACTGGCATGTGATCCATGAAAGGGAAGAGCTGACAAAATTGTGCAGCCATGTTGTTGACTGGATGAGGTGGATGATCAAAGAGCAGCCCCAGGCAGCAGCCCTCCTTGAACTGGAAATGGTAGTTAAAGGTCAGGAAGCGGGCAACGACATAATAACCAGGGATGCTCCCCATCTGATTCTTGCCCATGGCATCCAGAAAAGTCCGATTGCACAGCCAGCATGTACCATTGCCCTCACCTGGCTGGAGCTGACACTCCCATCCTTTGGTCTGGGAGGGTGCTGGTGCGGTTTTTTCAATGCTGCGGCCATGTTCTGGCCTCCCCTTCAAAAAGAGCTTGGACTGAAGCAGGGGCATATAAGTTACGGGGCAATGATGGTTGGTTATCCCAGATATGCCTATCACAGGATGCCACCACGAAATCCTCCTAGAATCACAGGCCTTTGATGAAAAATGCCGTTATGGCTTGAGTAATCCCAGGAAAAAGCCTATTGACAAACTATTTTCTATCATTTATATAACGTCAAATTTGTCGATTTGCCGGAGTGGTGGAATTGGTAGACGCAGAGGACTCAAAATCCTCCGCTGGCAACAGTGTGCGAGTTCAAGTCTCGCCTCCGGCACCACAGTAAATACAAGGGGTTGCAGTCAACAGGCTGTAACCCCTTTTTTTGTGCCTGTAGTAAAAATGGGCTTCCTTACTCTCCTCTAAAAAGTAGTTTACAGTTTTTTGAGGGGATTCTTTGGAAAAAGGGCTTTACTTCGGAAAGTGTAAAGTAGTCGTTAAGGATGCCTGAAAATGCAGTACTTCTCTCCTCCTTTCCAGAGCTGGAGAGGAGGAGAGAAGTAAAAATGAGTGTTTTTATATGAAAGTCCCCGCCGTTTCAGGACTTTCATCACTTCGATTGTGGGGGTGATGCCGCCATGGCCGTTATATGAAAATCCCCGCCGTTTCAGGACTTTCATCACTTCGATTGTGGGGGTACGCCGCCATGGCCGTTATATGAAAATCCCCGCCGTTTCAGGACTTTCATCACTTCGATTGTGGCGGTGATGCCGCCATGGCCGTTTATTTAAAACCTCGTCAGTCATAAGTTCTTCGAATGGCTACCGCAGATGGTATTTTTTAGTAAGTCACAACCACAATATATAGTTGCAAACCTGAGAACTTAATACTCTTGAGTTAAAACCTATTCCTTAAATAATAGGCTTCATGGCTCCCATATAGGAGCGAAGCTCATGTCCGATGATCTCCACCCCTGTATATCTGATGGCCTCGTTGACCCCGATCAGCTCCAGATTATCCACACTGTTATCCTTTACATCCAGCCCTTTGCCAATGACATCCGTATCTATTTTTTCCATAAAGGCCTCAAGAAGGGGCACGGCTTTATGGGCAAACAGATAGCAGCCATACTCTGCCGTATCAGATATGACCACATTCATCTCATAAAGTTTTTTCCGGGCAATGGTATTGGCAATGAGGGGAACCTCATGAAGGGACTCATAATAGGCAGACTCCTCCTTTATACCGGCAGTTACCATTGTATCATAAGCCAGCTCCACACCAGACTTTATCATGGCCACCATAAGTATGCCGTGATCAAAATACTCCTGCTCACCTATTTCTGCATCAATACATATGGATCTCTCAAAGGGGGTCTGTGCGGTCTCTTCTCTCCATCTCAGAAGATCGGCATCTCCATTGGCCCAGTCCTCCATCATTGTTTTTGAAAAATGACCGGACATGATGTCGTCCATGTGGGTATTGAAAAGGGGTGTCAAAATATCCTTGATCTCCTCGGCCAGATTGTGGGCAACTAACTTTGCGGGATTGGAGAGACGATCCATCATGTTTGTGATACCGCCGTGCTTGAGGGCTTCGGTAATGGTCTCCCAGCCATACTGTACCAGTTTGGATGCATATCCTGAATCAATGCCCCTTTCCACCATTTTATCGTAACACAGGAGTGAGCCTGCCTGGAGCATGCCGCACAAAATGGTCTGCTCGCCCATGAGATCGGATTTCACCTCGGCAATAAAGGACGACTCCAGAACACCTGCCCTGTCGCCACCGGTACCGGCTGCATAGGCCTTTGCAATGTCCCACCCCTCACCCCTTGGGTCGTTTTCTCTGTGAACGGCAATGAGTGTGGGAACTCCAAACCCCCGTTTATACTCTTCCCGGACCTCTGTACCCGGGGATTTGGGGGCAACCATGACAACCGTCAAATCATCCCTGATCTTCATACCCTCTTCCACAATGTTGAAACCATGGCAGTAAGCAAGGCAGGAGTTGTTTTTCATGAGGGGCATGACCTGTGAAACAACACTGCTGTGCTGCTTGTCAGGTGTCAGATTTATCAGAAGATCAGCCTGGGGAACCATCTCTTCATAGATTCCCACGGCAAAACCGTTTTCAGTGGCATTTTTCCAGGATCGCCGTTTCTCCTCAATGGCCTCGGCCCGCAATGCATAGGAAACATCAAGGCCGCTGTCCCTGAGATTCAATCCCTGGTGCAGACCCTGGGAGCCGCATCCCACAATAACGATTTTTTTGCCTTTAAGGGCATCCACACCATCGAACTCGGATGGTTCCATGAATCGGCAATGCCCCAGCTCTTCCAATTGAAGTCTTAAAGGTAATGTATTAAAATAATTCTGTCCCATTTCATCTCCTGTTATTTTGTCATCCATGTTGCTGGATGCTGTTAAAAAAAATATTTTTACTATTTTTACCATTAAGGAGTAAATCCGAAATGATTTTCCCAATTGGCAAATTCCACAAACCGCCCTTCCGCTGCATGGGTTTATTAAATGGGGTAAGGTATTTCAGACCATTCCTAAATACACAATCCATCCCGACTATGAAGGCATAAAAACCCATTTGAATTATTGCGTCAAGTGAATTGTTTGACATATGGAATGGCGTATTTTCTCGTCACAGTTCTTGAAGAGAGATCATGCCTTTCCATAGCTCTTCAATTTTTTCAGCAGGGTTTTACGGGTTATGCCGAGACGGCGTGCGGCTTCACTTCGATTACCCCCTGCAGATTCAAGGGTACCAAGAACAGCTTCACGTTCCACATGGGCAAGGGGGAGATCCACTGTGATACCAACTTTTTCCGTGGAATTTTCAAGGATGGCACAAAAATTATCCCGATTATCACTGGATCTGCCTCTATCCTTTCCATTATACCGGGCAGTACTTCCATCTTCCTTTCGGGCAATAAGGGGAAAATCTTCCAGGGAGAGATAATCAGAACGGGCCAGTACCACCGCCCTCTCCATACTGTTCATCAACTCACGAACATTACCGGGCCAGTGGTAGCGGATCATGGCATCCATTGCCTCGGGTGTAAATCCTTTTATATCCCTTTCATTTTTCTTCGCAAAATGTTTCATAAAGTGCAGTGCCAACACGGAAATGTCCTCACTTCGTGAACTCAGGGGTG
>JADGBO010000103.1:4359-11431 GCA_015231465.1 Desulfamplus sp. | reverse complement strand
CTTGATATTTCGGGTATATGTACCCAAAACTGTCTTTATGGGCGGATAGATCAGCTCAATCCTGATTAGTTAGCAATTTGATATTCTTAAATGGGTTGGCATCACTAACATATGGTAACCATAATCAACTAAAATATCTGTCGTTTTATCACTTGCAAACTCTCTCAACTCTATTTCTCTGGATTCGTTTTGTGGAGCAGTTACGTTAATCCAAAGACTCTCTGAATCTTCTGGGCTTTCTGTAACATCAATAAACTTAACTTCAGGGAACTTACTTTTGATCATATTTATAATCTCATTTATTAATTCTTTTTGCTTAAAATTTATTCTCATATTTCTAACTCCTTTCCGATTGCTTTCATCATCTCTTTTGCTTTTGCAAGCTGTTGAAATGCCATATTTTTACTAACATTTTCATTAGTATAGTCAGCTTTATTAAAAAATTCTGTTTTCATTGCACAATGATTACTATAACTCAATGTTTCAGTTTTAAAAAACATGACCTTTTTGATATTATATGTGGTTAAGTGAAAAAACATGAACATTAAAGAGATGTAAAGCCTGCCAAAAAATAAATTTATGCCGGTGAATTTACCATATTACACATCCGGAATCAATCATAAGTTGGACAAACCCTTCCAGGTTGGTCAATGATGGAGAGGGATAACATGGGGAAGCAGGATAGCATTGGGCATGGGATCACAAATTGAACAGGCCGGATTTTCCGAGTCTCTCCAACAGCTTGCCCTGGGGATTTCCCCTTTCATCCCACTCCATCAAACGGTAAAACTCCTGGACCATTGCGTCAAGTCCATGGACAACCTGGCCTTTGACGCAATTGTTGGTAAGTGTTTGGGTCATGAATGCCCCGGGCAGTGTGTCATCTTCCGCAGTGGCACCATGGGCGGCATTGAAAAGCTTCTCCATGGTGACGATCCCCTCTCCGATTTGAAAAAGATCACGGCTGGAAAGTTTTATTCCTGTAAAAGCCTCAACAATGCCACTCTCGTTTTCAAGATCAAATTTTCCAATGATGGATAGAGCTGGAACCTTGCATATCCCAAGAGAATCTATCACCGCACTGACAAGAAGGGATTTTCGTATCAATGCAGCCTTGCCTTCCGAAGATAGGGGATCAATGCTCTTTTCTGTGCCGAAATCCCTTAGTGCCAGCTCCCTGGAGTAGCGAAAGGCGGGTATGGGATATACACTGGTGAAATCTCCTCCCCTTAGGGATACCGCATAGGTAAGGGCCATGGCCTGGTTGCCCCGGGGATCTGCTCCGTAGATCTCCACCCCTTTGGTATGATAAGCAACGGTCTCGGATCCCTTTCCGATCCTTTCGGCGGCCGCTTTTACTCCGAGGGAGAGGGTCTCTCCCAGCCCCGGTTCCCGACGGGCCAGGGCATACATGAGTTTTTCCATGGCATGGGCATCTCCCCATTTGAGTTCCAGTCCTCCGGTATCTTCAAGGGTGAGTATTCCCCGGTCAAAAAGGTCCATGGCAAAGGCTATCACAGATCCGGTCGAGATGGTGTCAAGCCCCAAAATATTGGCAAGATTGCTAAGGTACATAAGGGCTTCCGGATCATCAAGGCCGCACAGGGAGCCCAGGTTGATGACGGTCTCATACTCGGGGCGACCACCGGTAAAGCCCCTGTAACGGCGGGCTTCAAGGCGGATATCAGCCTTGCATCGGACCGGGCAGCCCTGGCAGCCGGTACTCTTTTTTACATATTTTTTTAAACTTCTGCCGTCAATTTTATGGGCATCCTGCATGGACCCTTCTCTGTAATTTTTTGTGCCCAGTTGGCCTGAAAGGTTAAGGGGTACAATATGGCCGGCACTGCCCAGGGTGGTAAAGTCCTGGTAAATGGGCAGGGAGTTCCTGATGGCTTCAATATAGGATTTGACGATCTCTTTTTGACCAATTTTCCCTTCCTTGGAGGATATGATGTTCTCTTTCTGGCCATTTTCCCCTTCCTTGGAGGATATGATGTTCTCTTTTTGGGCACCATTATCTTTTTTTCCAGATGTTCCGGAAGCCGGAGACCTCCCTTGGACCACAACGGCCTTGAGATTTTTGGAGCCCATGACAGCCCCCAGGCCGGTGCGTCCGGCAGCATGATCCGTGCCGTTCATTATACATGCAAAGGGCACCATCCGCTCCCCTGCAATGCCGATGGTGAGAACTTCCGTGTATCTTGACGGGTGGTACTCCTGAAGGAGAGTAAGTGTCCGGCGGGTATCCTCCCCCCGGAGCCAGGGGGCCTGCCGGAGGGAAATACCGGCTTCATTTACCAGCAGGTAGGAGGTCGCTTCTGCCCTGCCGGTGATGATTATGGATGCAATATTTATGGAACTCATCCTGGCACCGATATGCCCCCCCACGTTGGAACTGCCCATCAATCCGGACTGCGGGGATCTGGCACTGAGGTGAACCCGGGATGAGGCAGGCACGCCGGAGCCGGTGAGAAGTCCGCAGGTAATCATGAGGATATTTTCCGGTCCCAGGGGATCCACAAGATTATGACACACTGGTTGGTTGTAGTTGAAATGGCCGGCCCCGAGATGATGGTAAAGATACCAGGTATTGAAACCGAATCCCCCAAGAACCTTTGTGATCAAGTCCCGGGAAAAGGGTTCAGTAAAAAGGTTTCCGGTTGTGAGATTGATATGGCATATTTTTTTATTTCCCATCGCAGACTTTTTCCTCCCCGGGATTCTTGAAAAGAAGTGATTTGAAAGCAGCAGTTGATGCTTTGTATGCAAAAATATTACCATCAATTGAAAACATTCTTCATAAAATTCAAAAAGTGATGTACACTTGAAATATTTTTTGAAATCAAGAATCACGACAAGGAACAAAAAAATGATGAACAATCCAGATAAATTTACGGAAACTCTTTTCAAAAATATATTCAGCGGATCAACGGCAAAGGTACCCCCTGAACTTGGCCATGAGTTTAAGCATCTCCTTCAAAGGGCCCAGGACAGCACTTTAACAGCTCCCATCATAGAGCTTTTTTCTCGTCTTTCAAAGGTAAAAGATGAGATGGGTATTTCAGCATCATCCCTGGGTATTGCCAGGGATGACCTTGAAGCCCTTGCCCTGAAGCATGTGAGTATTGATGAACACGGTGTCACTGTGGGCGGCAGGGTCGGGAGTGCCTTGACCATTGTGGAAAAAGCCGTCAGGAGGGTTGATGCCTACCTTGATGAAAAGGATATTGAGGCCCCCAGCGGATTTGAAATCTGGGATTCCATTTTGGAAAATAAAAAACGGATAATGACTCTCCTTGGTATGGATGACCATGGGTGGAACTCATATGAGGGACAGATCCGCCACTGCATAGATTCGGTGGAAGATCTTGCAAAAATTGTGGAACTCTCTCCCAGGGCAGTAGAGGAAATTACCCAGGTGACAAGGCAGTATCGTATGCGTCTTACCCCCTACTATGCCAGCCTGATTCAGAAGGGCAGGGTAAACGACCCGATACTCCTGCAATCGGTACCTACACACGAAATGATTTTAAATAAAGGGCGGGAGATACCTCCGGTGGCCGCGGATCACTCCCCTGCACGCCTCATAGATCAATTTTATCCGAGAACCGCAATAATAAAGGCAACCAATATGTGTGCCATGTACTGTACCCACTGCCTTCGCATCGCCCATATTGGAAAGAGAGATCAAATCTATTCCCGGGATGCCTATGAAGAGGCCCTGGATTATATCCGTAAAAACAGAAGTATCAGGGATGTTCTTGTGACCGGGGGAGATGCCTTTGTTCTTCCAAACAAGGTAATAGAAAAAATTTTAACAGCCTTAGATGAAATTGACCATGTGCGGATAAAAAGACTGGGAACAAGAATTCCGGTCACCGCTCCCCAGCGGGTGGACAGTGAGCTTCTCCATATCCTTGCTGCCAGCAATGAGAAAAAACCCCTCCGGGTCTCCACCCAGATCAATACGGCCCAGGAGGTTACACCTGCTTCTGCCCATGTGTTCAAGGAGTTGTCCAAAACCGTATCGGCTCTTTTAAACCAGGCTGTGCTTTTGAGGGGTGTCAACGACACAAAGATAAAGATGTGGAAACTTTGCGAAACCATACATGAAAATTATGTAAGGCCCTACTACCTGTTCAACTGCTCCTACAGAAATCCCCAGTTTTCACACTTCAGGGTTCCGATTGAGACAGGTAGAGACATTGTGGAGAGCATGTACGGAAACCTCTCAGGAGATGCCATTCCCCGTTACATCGCCACTGCCGGAGGCAAGGTTCCCCTGCATCGCAGCAACATAGCCGAGGATTTTCATGATAAGAGTGAAACATTGAAAGACCCTGTGGTTACTTTGATAAAGCCCTGGACCGGTGAGCGTGTGGCCTATCCGGATGCTGACCCTGAAATCTATAATGGTGGAAATTTTGCCTTTAGGAATGGGCACTAAATAGTTTGTCCCTTTATCCATGAATGGAGAGGGGGAGTAGGGAAAATATGGAATCTGCCCCTACGAATTGGACCAAACGATGATCAAGGCCGAAAAGTGTAAAACCCTTTTTGGGAACATATGCTGGGGATGCCTGTTTTTCATTGAAAAAATATGTCAGAATGATATATATAGCCATTTGGCACAGCCTCGTCAATCACCCCTACGGCACTTCGTGACCGTAGGGGCTTTCTTGAATTAAGATGTAAATGGGTATGTCGGCTCATTGAATATTCGAAATCGATTTCTCACAGGACGATATGGTGCCTGTTGCCAAACTTAAACAATACTATGGAATAATATTGTTTGGGTAACATGGCTGCCATTCAGTCATCCCCAAATATGGAAATTTGTATCTATTTCCACGGTAAAAATAATTTATTAAGGTATCTAAATGAAATTTTCCATTGATCGAAAAAGTATCTCTGAGGCACTTTCCCTTATACAGGGAATAACCGGCCGGACTACCACCCTGGCCATTACGTCCGATGTTCTTATCAAGGCCGAAGGTTCCTTGATAACTGTAACTGCAAATGACCTTGAGACGGTTTTCCAGGGGGACTATGAAGCCGATGTGGAGTCAGGGGGAGTTATATCCATCAATGCTAAAAAATTATATGAGATTGTAAGGGAGTATCCGGATGCCTATTTTCCAGTGAACGAGATAGAGAACCGCTGGATAGAGATTGGAGAGGGAAACATTCAATATCATATTGTATCTTCGGATCATGAAAATTTTCCGGAATTCCCCATTATTGAAGATGTAGCCTTTACAGAAGTTGATTCGGCCATGCTGAAAAAGATGGTTGATGTATCGGCTTCCATAGCCTACTCAAAAGAAGAGAAGCGCCCATATGTTCTCGGAGCCTTGCTTGAGCATGTCAAGGAAGAAGGAAAGGGAATAGATGCCATATCAGCATTGTCCCAGTCTTTATCTGACGGGGGAGGGGCTTCCGTTACTGCTGATGTTTCCCATGGAGTTGGCGGTGAAAATGGTAGTGATAAAAGAGCGGAAGACTCTTCCGATGAAAAGGATCATAACAAAAATGATGCCGCAAATCACACCCAAAATGATCCCGGCAGTGACACTGGAGATGAAGGGGCCGGGACAAGTTCCAATAATTTTTCCATATTAAGAATGGTCTCCACCGATTCAAAACGCCTCTACTCCTTTGATATGCTTTTGTCAGGGAATTTCGAATTTCCTGATGAGGGGATAGTGATCCCCAAAAAGGGGTTGTCCGAACTCGGTAAATTTTTAAATAACAGCCATGCTGTACAGATAGGTGTCAAAAATAACCATTTCATTGTCAAAAGAGACAATGAAACCATGATGATCAAACTTCTTGAGGGAGAGTATCCCGATTACAGGCGTGTTCTCAGCATAGCAGGTTTTACCTCGATACACATAAATCGCACGGTTTTCATGATGATGATGAAGAGAATGTCCATACTTGTATCCGAAGATTTTAAAAGTGTTATCTTTAATTTCAAGGAAAATGAGCTTGTGGCCACAATAACAAACCCTGAAATAGGGGAGTCCAAGGAGGTCATAGCCATTGGATATACCGGAGATTATGTGGAGAGTGCCTTTAATCCCAAATATTTTATAGATGCATTGAATGCCATGAAAGGGGATGATGTTATTCTCAATATTAAAGACAACCGCAATCCCTGTATAATAAAAGGCCATGATGACAAAGGATTTGTATGTGCCATCATGGCCATGTCGGTTTAATCAAACACACATGCCCGTGGGTGTTAAATGGAAAATATGGAAGTGAATATGTCTGAAATAAATGTATCTATACCCCTGTCCACACCTGGAGACAATACCAGCGTATCCCAATCTGACGTGACCCTCTCCGGGGATCAGGCCGTTGCTCCCGCCGTTAAAACCGATAAATCCTCCATGGATTCCGAGGCGTATGGTGCTGGGAACATAAAGATACTCGAAGGCCTGGAGGCTGTGCGGAAACGACCCTCCATGTACATTGGAAATGTGGGCACCGAGGGGCTGCATCATCTCGTTTACGAAGTTGTGGATAACAGCATTGACGAGGCCATGGCAGGTTATTGCGATACCATAACCGTTATTATCCACACAGATATGAGTGTCAGCGTGGAAGACAACGGCAGGGGAATTCCCGTGGAGATGCATGAAACAGAAAATATGCCTGCTGCCGAGGTTGTAATGACAAAACTCCATGCCGGAGGAAAGTTTGACAAGGACTCATATAAAGTCTCAGGCGGCCTTCACGGTGTGGGTATATCCGTTGTCAATGCCCTTTCTGAAAAACTTGAGATGGAAGTTTATAAAAACGGAAAGGTCTATTATCAGTGTTACTCCAAGGGAATTAAACAGTGCGAGTTGACCGTGAAGGAGGAGAGAACCGAAAAGCGGGGCACAAAAATCATTTTTACACCTGATTTTACGGTTATGAGCGAAAATGAGTTTGAATACGAGAAGCTCTCCAGGCGAATAAGGGAACTTGCCTTTCTCAACAAGGGGGTGCGGATTCTCATTGAAGATGAGAGAACTGCTGAAAAGGATGAGTTCCGTTATGAAGGCGGGCTTGTCTC
>JADGBO010000103.1:0-4259 GCA_015231465.1 Desulfamplus sp. | reverse complement strand
TTGAATACGAGAAGCTCTCCAGGCGAATAAGGGAACTTGCCTTTCTCAACAAGGGGGTGCGGATTCTCATTGAAGATGAGAGAACTGCTGAAAAGGATGAGTTCCGTTATGAAGGCGGGCTTGTCTCCTTTGTCGAGTACCTCAACCGGAATCTTTCGGCACTTCACGACCCTATTCTCATTGAGGGTGAAAAGAGCGATGTCCAGGTTGAAGTGGCCATTCAGTACAATGACACCTTCAAGGAGAAGCTCTACTCCTTTGCCAATAACATAAACACCATTGAAGGGGGATTTCATCTCTCCGGCTTCAAGGGAGCCCTTACACGAAGTCTGAATACATATGCCTCGTCAGGTAATCTTCCCAAAAACAAACAGAGCGTTAAGATAAGCGGAGATGATGTCCGTGAGGGATTGACCGCCATTGTAAGTGTAAAGGTGATGGATCCCCAGTTCGAGGGCCAGACAAAGACCAAGCTTGGAAACAGTGAAGTCAAAGGTATTGTGGAATCCCTTGTCAATGAGAAGCTCTCATTTTTCCTTGAAGAGAATCCATCTGTGGCAAAAAAGATACTCATGAAAGCGGTGGATGCCGCAAGGGCCAGGGATGCTGCAAAACGGGCCCGGGAGCTGGCAAGGAAAAAGGGCACCCTCATGGACTCCACCCTGCCTGGAAAGCTTGCCGAGTGTCAATTTGCCGATCCCAAAGAGAGGGAGCTTTTTCTTGTGGAGGGTGATTCTGCCGGCGGAAGTGCCAAACAGGGCAGGGACAGACGTTTTCAGGCCATTTTACCCTTGAAGGGTAAGATACTAAATGTGGAAAAGGCGAGATTCGATAAAATCCTGAGAAGCGACGAGATCAAAAATATCTTCACCGTCCTGGGCACAGGTGCCGGCAAAGAGGAGTATGACATTGACAGAATCCGCTATCACAAGGTCGTCATCATGACCGATGCTGATGTTGACGGTTCCCACATAAGGACTCTTCTGCTCACTTTTTTCTATCGTCAGATGCCGGATCTCATCACCAGAGGCTATCTTTACATTGCCCAGCCTCCCCTTTTCAGGGTGGGGAAGGGTAAAAGCGGTATCTATCTCAAGGACGAGGCCGAGTACAGGGACTATCTTGTCAGGCGGGTATGTGAGCAGAAGGATGTCTATATATGCGGCAGCGATACCCCCCTGGGAGATGACCAGCTTTACACTTTTTTAAAGGATCTCTCTGACTATTACAATGCCGTGGACCGCCTTGAGAGAAAGGAGTATGACATAAATCTTCTCATAATGCTGATCCGGGCAGATCTGAGGGACAAGTTTTTTCTCCAGAGCAGGGACAACATGGCAAGTCTTAAAAATCTCCTTGACCAGGCAGGTTACGTAACCGGCGAAATGGAGTACAGCAGCGAGTTAGATATTTACGAAATGGATGTGATGGAGGGGCAGCGATCCGAAAATGCTGCCCTGACTTCCATGGACAAGGTTATATTAAGGGTGGGCAAGAGCCTCATATCAACCAGTGACTACAAGATCATGCTTAGAAATTTTGATAAAATCCAGGAGATGAACCTGCCCCCATTCAAAGTTCTGCCCACAGGCACCACCGAAAAAGAGGTACTATGCGAAGATACCTCGACATTTTTTCACTATATAATGGGAGAGGCTAAAAAGGGAATATCCATCCAGCGTTACAAAGGTCTTGGGGAGATGAATCCTGATCAGCTCTGGGAGACAACCATGGATCCGGAAAAAAGGGTCATGCTCCAGGTTCAGATTGAGGATGCCGAAAAGGCCGACGACATCTTTACGCTGCTCATGGGGGAAGAGGTGGAACCAAGAAGAAACTTTATCCAGACCAATGCCCTGGAAGTCTCCTCCCTGGATTATTAACTTCGGTTTATCTGAACCGAATTTATCTGAATCACCCTGTTGGATCGCCTGCGGGGAGGATGTCCCTCGTTTCCATTCTGACTAATGTCAATGGATGGGAGGATAATTTTGAAGGTACTCCCCTCTCCAGGGACGCTGGAGACCGTGATACTTCCCTGGTGGTATTTCACTATATGCTTTACAATGGCAAGGCCGAGACCTGTTCCCCCCATGTCCCGGCTTCTTGCCTTGTCCACCCTGTAAAAACGGTGGAATATCTTCGACAGATGCACTTCGGGAATTCCCACGCCGAAATCCTGTACTTCTATCACAACCCTGCCCTGTTCCTCTTTACAGATAACCCTGATATCATCTCCGCTTTTGCTGTATTTTATGGCGTTTTCAATGAGATTTACAAGTGCCTGTTCCATGAGTACCGGCTCCACAAGTGCCTTTGTTTCCAGGTTGCACTCCATTACAATATCTATTCCATCCCTCTCCATGAGAGGCGAACAGGTCTCAACGGCCGACTCCACAACAGTTGCCAGGCAATGCGCTTCAAGGAGGGCATCGGCACCGTCTTCAAGCTCAAGACGGGACAGGGCAAGAAGATCGTCAATCAGGGAGATCAGGCGATTGACATTTTTTTCGATTATTGTGAGAAACTTGATCTCGCTGGGGGAGGCTCCGTTTTCCATGAGTTCAACCAAGGTCTCCACAAAGCCCTTAATGGATGTAAGCGGAGTCTTGAGTTCGTGGGATACATTGGCTGCAAAATCCCTGTGCATCTTTTCAAGATGACGTATTCTGGTTATGTCGTGGAAAATTATGAGTGTTCCCAGCCTCTCTTCCTTTGTATTGCAAAGGGCAGTTGAAGTTACATTATATATGTAGTCCTCGCTTTTCCTTATTACAATGTCATCTTCCAGGGGCTCGGGATCTGCCAGGGCCTTTTTAATAAATTCCTGAAGTTCGTAAAATCTTGCAATTTCAATTACATTTTTCCCCCTTATCATGGATGGCGGATGGTTGAAAATCATGGCTGCCGCGTGATTGGCCGTAATAATATTTTCATCCAAATCTATGGCAATGACACCCTCTTTCATACTTGAGTGGATGGCCTCCAGCTCCATGCTGCGGTTTTCAATAGTTTTGATCTTTTCACCCAGTGCGGCAGCCATCTGGTTCATGGTTATACCGAGCTGGAACAGTTCACTGGAGTCTGGAATTATAAGCCTGGCTTTCAGGTTGCCCTCGGCAAATTGACGGGCTCCGACTTTCATCAGCTCAATGGGCCGTGTGATGCGTCTTGCTGCAATCAGACTGGCTCCGGCAGCGGCCAGGAGGGCTATTAGAAGAGCAATCCCCATATTTTTTTGTATATGGCGTATCTCGTTTTCAATGGATTCAATGGATACCGATACCCTTAACACCCATGGCATTTCAATGAGGGGATAGTCCAGGATTGCCGGGTATGGTCCATGGGCCTGGGGTACCACCCGGAGTGCCGCGTACATCATGTTTTTATCCAGGGTCTCGCTGTGTCGGACAGCGACACCTTTTCCAAACTCAAAGGCCTGGGCTATTTCGTAACGATGCCTGTGGTTTTCCATTGCACTGATTTCCGAGACAGAGTCCCCTATAACCTCTCCGGAGGGCAATATCACCGTGATGCGCTTATGGGTTAAAGAGCCGATCTCCCGGCACAGGTCATTAACATTGTCCCCGTACCTGGCAAGAATATCCCGTTTTATAAGCTCCCCCTGGATAATCAGCTCCCTTTCAGTGTTTTTAAGGGAAAAGTCTTTAAAAAATGTGGTTGCATACCATGTCACTGCTGTAAGGGATATAAAGGTAATGATGAGAAAAGGCGGGAATATGTGCCATATTATCTTTTTACGCTTTTTTTTGTGCCAGGACATGTAACTCCTTATTATCAAATATATATCCATTGGCGTGGAGAAATCAATCGGTGTGCCTTACAATTTTTCCGCCTACAAGATGAATCACCTCTTCGGCAATGTTGCCGGCATGGTCTCCGATTCTCTCCAGGTGCATGGCAATGAGGTAACGGTTGACAATCTGCCCTGCATAATCAGGGGATTCCTTAACCGCTTTTTTCATGGCATCATAGGCATCATTACGGATGGCATTGACCTTTTTATCCATATCCCTCACATCCTGGGCCATTGCAGCATCCATATTTACAAGGGCATCCAGACTTTTTTTGAGCATGACCCTTACAAGCTCGGTCATACGGCCATAGTCGAAAAGGTAGTTTCCCAGATTTTTTCCGGAAATGCTTTTAATTCTGTTTGATATGTTTACGGCCTGATCCGCTACCCTCTCAAGGTCGTTATTGATTTTTATAACTGCCACAATAAACCTTAGATCAAC
>JADGBO010000102.1 GCA_015231465.1 Desulfamplus sp. | reverse complement strand
AAAGGAAGAAACCAGGTTATTGGTGCGGAGTAATTTTTTAAAGTGTAAATTTCTATTTTTTTAAAGTGTAAATTTCTATTTTTTTAAAGTGATAATTTGTCTTGAATGATGTCCTGATTTGAAATTTTTTATTAATTATGAAAACCCGGGGACAATCTGTTAACCTGTATGGAAATAATATTTTGGGAAGATTGTTCTTCCTTCGGGTTTAAAACAGAAATAGGAGTAATATATGACACACAATCATAACAGCAATGAAGATCGCCAAAACCCGGAGAATGGTTTCCAGTTATCCGGTTCCTGCTGCCATTCTCATTCCCATGGAGAGAGTCATACCCACTCCCGGGGAGGTCACACCCACTGCCAGGGAGATCATGCCCATTCCCACGGAAGTCACACCCATTCCCAGGGAGATCACACCCATTCCCAGGAATGTCACACCCATTCCCACGGGGGATGCTGCCACGGAGAAGAGTCCAAACGAGCCGAGATGGGACTTGAAGACAAGCTTATGGTACTTTTAAAACATTGGATCGACCATAACGACAGCCATATGAAGACCTATCTCTCCTGGGCGGAAAAAGCCCGGGAGGGTAAGCTTGACAAGGCTGCCCACCATCTTGAGGGTGCTGCCCGGGCTTCTCAGGAAATAGGTACATACCTTGGTGATGCCCTGAAAAATCTTGGCAAATGACTCTACCATCTGAACCAGGATCTAAGGATTGAAAGGATTTACAAAGATAAAAATCCTGATTATTCAGTAAATCCTGGTTCAGAGACATATCCCTAGGCCATGGAAAAACAGGCAACCCGTAGTTTTCGGAAATTCAAGCCTTATGGAAACTTTTTTCAACCCTGGCCTTTCTGCCCCAGGGCCCGTTCAAGGGTGATGGCAGACACCTCGTATCCAAATCCCCTGTTTTTAAGAAAGTTCATCACCTTTTTTCTGAATTTATCGTCATCATATCCCTGCCACATGCGAATTTTTGGCTCAATCCCGTTCCATGCAGATACAAACTCGTCAATATCCATGAGTCTCTCGTCAATTGTATAGGTGTCTATGCCCTTTTTTTTCAGCTCATATTTGAGAGCAAATTTCGATTTGGGATTGAATCGTTCCCTCTGCTCCACAAACTGGGCAGCAAAGGCTCGGTCATCAAGGAGTTTTTCATCTTCAAGCCTTTTTATGGTATTAAGAGCCGTATTCTGGTCAATACCTTTTTTTAAAAGATATGCCTCCATCTCGTGTATGCTCCTTGCCCTCGGTGCAAGAAACCGGATGGACAGGTTGTAGGCCCTGGCTGCATTGTTGTCTGAATTTTTGATAGCTCCTCCTGATTAATTCGTGTATGCTGATTTCTCTTTTTACCATGGAAATGGATATAAATTTTCATCTTCCGGGGTTGGCTGAACGTCAGCCATGTTTGTTTAACCAATCATGTTTGTTTAACCAATAGATATCGTGTTTGTCAACGACCTGCTAAACACTAAGGATTTTGTATGGAAGAGAAACAGAGCAGATTGATAACCGGACTTGCAACCGAGCAGCCGGATGCATTGGCAGTTCAAATGGGTTTATGGCATCACCTTACCCTTAGAAATATTATCCAGAGAAAGTTTACCGGCTGGGTCATGCAAAAGGATCACCTGGGAAACTTTCTTGACGGGAAGTTCAAGTCCGCTGCAAAGATTGATGCGTTGGAACTCCGGAAATGGAAGCTCAACGAGATGCTTGAGTTCTGTTCAATTTCCCTTGAAGCTCCCCTTGACAGTAAGAAATTAAATGAAGCCGGAGGTTTCATAGAGGAAAAAAGCATTCTCTGTCTAAAAAAGGTCGATTCTGGATTCCAGGGAGATTCATTGGATGAGATGACGAGATATATTTTGACAAAAATACTGGAGGGTGCTGCCCAGGGTTTCAGGGCCAGGGATGAGATTGACCGCAGGGCTGATGTCGATAGAATTGTGGATGTATTGAAAAATATGCCCTGGGACCAGCAGGAGGAGCTTAAACAACTCATGGGCATGGATATTTTCTCACCGGATCAGCTCCAGAGTGCCATTTACGATCATACATTGAGCAGGGCCATTGTCACATTGATTACCATGGGAAAATACACTGCATATCTGGCCGCTGCAAAAATCGTTGTTGCCCTTTCCGGCGTGGCTTCTTTCTATCTTGCCAGGCCGCTTATGAAATCCCTTATTCCCATTGTGCTTTTTCTTACGCACCCTGTGGCGGTCTCCACGGTGGGGGTAGGACTCACATGGCTCACCGACCGTTATGCCAACAAGGAGATACGATCATTTCTTCTGCCGGTAATGGTGACAGGCTCATTCCTTTCCTTTATTGAAAACGGTGGGGCTGGTGTTCTTGAGAATGGTAAAGCTGGTGTTTTTGAGAACGGTGAGGCTGGTATTTTAGAGAAAGGTAAAGCCGATGTTCTTGAGAAAGGTGGGGCTGGTGTTCTTGAGAATGGTAAAGCCGGTGTTTTTGAGAACGGTGAGGCTGGTGTTCTTGAGAAAGGTAAAGCCGGTGTTCTTGAGAACACCAGAGAACTAATTGAATATTATAATTTAGGAAGCGACCTTAAATAACTTGCCCCCTTTACCTCACCCCCAAACCCCCTCTCCATTCATGGAGAGGGGGAGAATGGGTAAAATAAAAGATATTTTTGTATCTCTGTGATTAACTTGCCTTTGTCTCCTTTTGGGCAAAATCTTTTCCCTTTTCAAACTCTTCCTTGAAATAATTTCTCACCTTTTCAGGATCAAAGGATAGAAATGTTCCGCCGGATTCAAAATGTTGAATAAACACTTTTCCAAGGGCATATGTCGAGGCTCCGGCAATGACCGGCATGGATATGGTGCCCATAAGTTGCCCAACAACCGGGATTGTTTTTGCCGCAGAATTGACCCACGGACCCGTTGCAACAGGAAAAAGGGCTCCTGTCAAACTTGAAATGGCTGTCTTTCCAAGATTTTTTGTAAATTTTACATCGTAGAGCTTGGCAAGGGCTCTTACGGTATCCATCTGGATTCCTGTAAGGGCAGCCAGATCTATTATGGGAAAGGGTATCAGACCCGCTCCCACCGATGCAATCATCCGGTTTTTCACAATATGATCGGCCTTGCTCAATCTCTCCTTTGGTGTCATCTCTTCGGATTTGTGGGCAGCCGAATCTTTGATGCTGGAATCTGTTTTGTCAATGTTCTCTTTGGTTGACATACTGCTGTACTCCTGTTTTTATCTAATTGTTTGCGGTTCATAAATACCTGCTCAAGGAAACCCCTACGGTCACGAAGTGCCGTAGGGGTAGTTGACTGTTCCTGAAATAGTCTTTGGCACTCTTTCTCTTTTCAGGTTTGGAAGCAAATTAATTTGATAAATTTATCACAGGCGTGTCGCATGTCAATGAATTTTTCTGAATACTGCCAATACCGGATTCACAACTTGTCCATTTTTTTGTCACTGAAAATGCCTTGATAACTTAAGGGATTGCTGTTATTTTAACATGGTTTGGTATGGGTATTGATTAGGTACCCATCTCCGTGGGGTACCTACGATGGCAATCCGTCATTGAGCTGACTGCAAAAAAGTTGCGATGGCAATTTGTTATTCAGCCAACTGCAAAAAAGTGTAGGAATCCACGACGGTGCCTCTATACTTTTAACAATGATGTCAACTACCCCTACGGCACTTCGTGACCGTAGGGGTTTCCTTGATGAGGTATTTATGAAGGATGCCAAATCTTGTAACAATAATCGGTATAATTTGCCGGACATAATTTGCCGGGCATAATTTGCCGGACATAATTTGCCGGATAAGATGAGCCGTGCCGAAGAGTCGGGGTTAATGTGAAAAAGCTTATTATTTTTCTTTTTTTTGTCTGTATTGTCATGCCGCTTTCCTGGTTTTGCTTTAATGTGTTTGAGGGGAAACAACCTGAAATAACCATCAAGCTGCCTTCCATATATCTTACCGAATCCTATGAGCTTGAGCTGACTGTAACCGACAAGGGTACAGGGCTGAGACAGGTTATCATAACCATTGCCCAGGGGGATAAAGAGAAAACCCTCATCAACAGGGATTACCCCTTCGCGGGTTATCAGATTGTTTTTAAAAAAGGGCATGCAGGTTCAGGTATTCTTGAAGATTCCTTTAAAATTCCCATAGAATCCTGGAAATACGGCATGGATGACGGGGATGCCGTGATAAATATCCATGTCTCTGATTTTTCATGGCGGGGTTGGAACAGAGGCAATGTGGCCGAGCTGGAAAAAAAGGTCGTCATAGACACGAAACCCCCTGATGTTGAGGTACTCTCAAGAAGCCATAATATTTCCAGGGGTGGTTCCGGCCTTGTGATTTACAAGATAGAGGAAAATGGCATAGAGAGCGGTGTTCAGGTGGGGGAACACTTCTATCCTGGATATTCCGGGATGTTCAAGGACCCGTCCATAAAGGCAGCATTTTTTGCCTTGAGCCACCTCCAGGGGCCCGGGACAGATATCCATGTAATAGCTAAAGACCCTGCCGGAAATGTTGCCAAAAGGGGATTTTACCATTATATAAAGGAAAAGAAGTTTAAGACGGATATTTTGAATATATCCGACGGTTTTTTGAAAAGTAAAATGCCGGAGTTTGATCTTGGGGCCCAGGACATGCTTTTTGACGATTCGGAAAAGGGGCTGCTTGAAAAATTTCTTTATATAAACAGGGAAATTAGGCCTTTGAACATCTTAAAAATACTGGAGCCGGTAAAGGATACCAGCAATGAGATGATGTGGAAGGATCGTTTTTTGAGGCTTCCTGGTTCAGCAACAAAGGCCGGGTTTGCGGATCACAGAATTTACAAAAACAATGGCAAAGAGATTGACCGCCAGACACACATGGGAGTGGATCTGGCTTCGGTGACATATGCAGATGTTCCTGCGGCCAATTCGGGCAGGGTTATCGGAGTTGACGAAATAGGCATTTTTGGAAAGACCGTACTCATCGACCATGGATTCGGGCTCTGCTCATCCTACGCTCACCTGAGTACCGTTTATGTGCAAAAAGGAGATATGGTGAAAAAGGGGGATATTATTGCAAAAACAGGAACCACAGGCCTTGCAGGGGGAGATCACCTCCATTTCGGCATTTCTGTGCATGATGTTTTTGTCAATCCGGTTGAGTGGTGGGATCAGTCCTGGATAGAGAACAACATCTACGCCAAACTTGATAGTCCATTGCCCTGAAAAACAGTTTTTTGCCGTGGAAATGGATACATTATCTCCATGATCAATGCTGGCCGGCCTCCAGCCATGAAGGTTTATAGATATATGCAGATTGAATTGATACTCTCATGCCTTATTATTATGTGGTATCAATTCATCTGAGAAGGACTATAAAAAGGCTCTAAACAAGTCAACGACCTCGCCCGCAAGGGGAGAGGCTTGTGCGGTAACTTGCAAGCTTGGCGTTGATTAAATTTTATTATAAATTACTTGGATGGAATCAATGTCTCAATTTAAAGTGAATAAGACCTATGCCGAGATTAACGAAAAAATAAGGCAGGGTAAGGCTGTGGTTGTAACGGCCGAGGAAATTATCGATATTGTAAGGGATGAGGGTCCCGTCAACGCTGCCCAGGAGGTGGATGTGGTCACCACCGGAACCTTTGCCCCCATGTGTTCGTCCGGAGCATTCCTCAATATTGGTCAGTCCAATCCCCTTGTCAGAACCACCAGAACCTGGTTTAACAATGTTCCTGCCTATTCAGGAGTGGCTGCCGTTGACTGCTTTGTGGGTGCGACCCAGACCAGTGATGACGATCCCCTCAATCGAATTTATCCTGGAGAGTTCAATTACGGAGGCGGTCATGTCATCCAGGATCTCACCGCCGGTAAAGAGGTTGAAGTCAGGGCGGAAAGTTACGGAACAGACTGCTATCCCAACCGCAGAATCGAAAAGGTGATGACCCTGGACCAGTTTCCCCAGGCCATCATGTGCAATCCCCGCAATGCCTATCAAAACTATAATTGTGCCGTAAACCGTTCGGATAGAATCCTTTACACATACATGGGTACATTGAAGCCCGGGATGGCCAATGCCAACTACTCCACATCAGGGGCCCTCAGCCCCCTGTTCAACGATCCGTATCTCAGGACCATCGGACTGGGCACAAGGATATTCCTCGGCGGTGCCCAGGGATATGTCACATGGCATGGAACACAGCATAAGGTGGATGTCCGGCGGGGATTGAACGGGGTACCCCTTACTCCGGCCGGCACTCTTTTTGTAATGGGAAACTTAAAGGAGATGTCTCCGGAATGGCTTGTGGGACAGAGCATAAGGGGCTATGGCTGCTCCCTCTCCGTGGGCCTTGGAATACCCATCCCCCTTTTGAACGAAGAGATGGCAAAGTTTACAGCGGTTTCCGATGACGAACTTTTCACCCAGGTTATTGACTATGCCCACGACTATCCCAACGGAGTTTCAAAAAGTTATGGCCAGGTGAGCTATGCCGAACTCAAAAGCGGTACAATTATGATCCAGGGCAGGGAGGTACAGACAGTTCCCCTCTCCAGCATGGTCAAAGCAAGGAAAATTGCACAGCTCTTGAAGGTTTCCATTGAGACCGGCAGCTTTCTTCTTGGGGAGCCCCAGCACTTTTTCTGATAGTAATTTTCTGATAGTAATTCTTGTTATAATTGAGAATAATTAAAGGCTATAAGGCAAACAAATTGAAAGAGACACCACATTCGGTCCAGGAGACCGCCGCTGCCGGAAAGAGTCTGTTCCGCAAGAAACAAGACGATGCTTCCCATGGGGGAACAGTTCCCGATGCTTCCCATGGGGGAACAGTTCCTTCTCAAAAGCGTAAAAGTAAACTTAGGGAGAATATTGAAGCAATCCTCATAGCAATTGTCCTTGCTCTTTTTATCAGGACATTTGTGGTTCAGGCCTTTAAGATACCTTCCGGTTCCATGAAGGACACCCTGCTTGTGGGGGATCACATTCTTGTCAGTAAGTTTATATACGGAGTGAAGATTCCCTTTACCGATGGTTTTACCCTTATCCCTTTCAAGGAGCCGGCAAGGAAGGATATTGTTGTGTTCAAATACCCCGAAGACCGTGACAAGGATTTTATAAAAAGGGTTGTTGCAGTGGGCGGCGACACTGTGGAGATCAGGGACAAGGCCCTGTATGTAAACGGAGAGCTGCAGAAAGATGAACCTTACGCTGTTTTCAAGGATATACATAAAATTCCGCCGGACTACAGCACCCGGGATAACCTGCCCTTGACATTTGTCCCTGAAAATTCCCTTTTTGTCCTGGGGGATAACAGGGATAACAGCCATGACAGCCGATTCTGGGGTTTTGTGGATATGAAAGATATACGGGGTAAGGCATTCATGATCTACTGGTCCTGGGACAGGGATAAACCCGGGGTCCGGTGGAGCAGGATAGGGGATATGTTGAGATAACGGAACTGGAATGTTGTCGTGGAACAGTAATGTTATCTTGGCACCCATCCCTGAAAATACTCTAAAAATACCATTGGGGATATGTTGAGATAGCGGAACTGGAACGTTGTCGTGGAACAGTAATGTTATCTTGGCACCCATCCATGAAACTACCATGAAACTAACATGGAACTACCATTTATTACATTTATCAAAAAAATTATGACCTGCCAGTGGACAGGATGGTTACATTATTATGATGCGCTTTGAGCATAAAGATATTTTGGATATTGAATCCCTTTCTCCCCGGGATATTACCATGCTCCTTGATACTGCCGAAGGCATGAAGGAGATTTCCGAGAGACCCGTTAAAAAGGTACCTACTCTAAGGGGTAAAACCATTGTTCTTTTTTTCCAGGAGCCCAGTACACGTACAAGGGTATCCTTTGATATTGCAGGCAAGCGCCTCAGTGCCGACACCATATCAATCTCATCGGGGACCAGCAGTATTGTAAAAGGTGAGACCCTCATTGACACGGCAAGGAACCTGGAGGCCATGAATCCCAACATCATCGTCATGCGTCACCCCAGCTCCGGTGCACCTGAGCTTGTTGCCCGTCGGGTCAGAGCATCTGTTGTGAATGCCGGAGACGGTCTCCATGCCCATCCCACCCAGGCCCTTCTGGACATGATGACGGTTCGGGAAAAGAAAGGCAGAATCCAGGGGCTGAAAATAGCCATCATTGGAGACATTGCCCACAGCAGGGTTGCACGATCCAACATCCAGGGGTTTACAAAAATGGGGGCATCTGTTGTGGTGGCCGCACCTCCAACCATGATCCCCATGGGCATTGAAGCCCTGGGTTGCAGGGTTGCACCGGACATGGATTCCTGCATTGAAGGGGCCGATGTTATCATGATGCTCAGAATTCAAAAAGAACGTCAGGAGAATATCCTCTTCCCCTCGGAGCGGGAGTATTCAAATCTATTCGGACTAACTTTGGAGCGTTTGAAACGTGCAAATAGGGATGTCACGGTGATGCACCCGGGTCCCATGAACAGGGGAGTTGAAATTTCCGAAGATGTTGCCGACGGGGGGCATTCAGTGATCCTTGACCAGGTGACCAACGGGGTAGCCCTGAGAATGGCGGTTTTCTATCTTGTATCTGGAGGACAGAAAAATGCGAATTAGGTTGAGGGGGGCACGGGTTATTGATCCCGGCAGTATTGACGATTATCTTGATGTCGTTATGGAGGACGGGTTAATCTCGGCCCTTCTGGAACCCGGCACCCCTCCGGATGAATCCAATCCTTTTGACATAGACTGCTCCGGCATGATTGTTGTTCCGGGTCTCATTGATATCCATGTCCATCTCAGGGAACCTGGCCATGAGTATAAGGAGACCATCAGGACCGGCCTCCTTGCTGCGGCCCGGGGGGGCTTCACCGCTGTTTGTGCCATGCCCAACACCCTTCCAGTGAACGACGGCATTGAAATGACGGCATTTATGGTGAGCAGGGCCAGGGAACTTGGCGGATCCAGACTCTATCCTGTGGGGGCCATAACCCGGGGACTTAAGGGCGAGACCCTCTGTGAATATGCCGGAATGAAAAGGGCCGGGATCGTTGCCCTGTCCGACGACGGCCGACCTGTGGAGAGAGCCGGGGTGATGCGCAGGGCCATGGAGTATGCCCGGGGTATTGGTCTTCCCGTTATCTCCCATGCCGAGGATATCTCCCTGGCCGGTGACGGCTCCATGAACGAGGGTGTCGTTGCCACCAGATTGGGCCTGAAAGGCATTCCCAATGCTGCGGAAAGCACCATTGTCATGAGGGATATAGCCCTTGCCGAGCTGACCGGTGCATCCCTTCACATTGCCCATGTAAGCTGCCGTGAATCGGTGGATGCCATACGCCGGGCCAAAAAGAGGGGAGTTCCTGTTACTGCTGAAACCGCCCCCCATTACTTTACCCTCACTCATGAAGATGTTGCACGTTACGATACCCATGCCAAAATGAACCCTCCTCTCAGGACGGAACAGGATCGCATGGCCATTATTGATGCCCTTGGTGACGGCACTCTGGATATCATTGCAACGGATCATGCCCCCCATTCTTCCTTGGAAAAGGATGTGGAGTTTGACAGGGCAGCCTTCGGGATTGTGGGGCTGGAGACCTCCCTGGGACTATCCTTGCAGCTTGTCCGGGACGGGGTTATGGATATGGCGGCATTGATAAAGGCAATGTCCAAAAATCCTGCAAAGCTTCTCGGTATCGACAATGATCTCAAACCAGGTAACCCTGCCGATCTAACGGTCATTGATCCGGAAGCCTTCTGGACCGTTGACTCCAAACTCTTTGCATCCAAGGGAAGAAACACCCCTTTCCAGGGTTACAATCTCAAGGGAGAGGTTTTCATGACAATTGTCCAGGGAAGGATTGCCCATGGAATTCCTGATGGTCAAGGATAATAACCCATGAACTATATGGTCAAGGATAATAACCCATGAACTATTCTGATTCGCCTGGGGCAACTATTCTTGTGGTTGATGATGAGCTTAGCATGCGTGAGTTTCTGGAGGTGCTGCTCACCCGGGAGGGTTATGGTGTCACCCTTGCAGAGAGTGGAAAACAGGCCCTGAATATCCTCCAGGAGACAAAATTTGATCTTCTTTTGTGCGACATACGTTTGGGGGATCTCACGGGACTCGATATTCTAAGGGCCGCCAAAAGAAGTAATCCTGATACAGTCGTGATAATGATATCTGCCTATGCCACCACCGAGGTCGCTGTGGAGGCAATGAACGAAGGGGCCTATGATTTTGTTCCCAAACCCTTTGACAACACTGAACTGACCCAGGCAATAAAAAAAGCCCTGAACCAGAGCGATCCCTGCTTTCAAAAGGAGGATTTGTCAGGGGGAACTCCGTTATCGCCGCCATTGCAGTTTGGTAAAATAGTCGGCGGCAGTCAAGGCATGGTTCGTATATACAACCTTATTGGCCAGGTGGCCGCCACAAAGACCAGCGTACTCATATCCGGCGAGAGCGGAACCGGAAAGGAGCTGATTGCCCGGGCCATCCATGACATGAGTGATCGAAGCCGGTTTCCCTTTGTGGTTGTAAACTGCGGCGGCATTCCGGAAACCCTCATTGAGAGTGAATTTTTCGGCCATGTCAAGGGTGCCTTTACAGGTGCTTCTGGTGATAAAAAGGGCCTTTTCGAGGCAGCTCATAAAGGTACCATATTTCTTGATGAGATTGGAGAACTCTCTCCCATGCTCCAGGTAAAGCTGCTTCGAGCCATTCAGGAGACCGTTGTAAAACCGGTGGGCAGCACCCGTGAAATTGTTGTAGATGTGCGTATTATTTCGGCCACAAACAAAAATCTTGAGCAGGAAGTTGTGGATGGCAGGTTTAGGGAGGATCTGTTTTTCCGACTCAACGTCATACCCATAAAGGTTCCCCCTTTAAGGGATAGAAGAGGTGACATTGAGCTTCTTGCCAACCATTTTGCTGAAAAATATTCAAAAAAAATGAGCAAGGACATCTCGAAAATTTCATCCTATGCCATTGCATTTCTTAACCAATACACATTTCCGGGTAATGTGAGGGAACTTGAGAATCTCATTGAGCGCAGTGTGGCCCTCTCCTCAACCAATATAATACTTCCGGAAAGCCTTACCATATCCATACACAAAATGCGCTCAACTGCCCAGGGAAAGGGTTTCCGGGACTTTGATATGGAGGATGTGGAGCAGGGTATCCATCTTGATGATATTCTCTCATCCATAGAGGGGGCATATCTTAAAAGAGCCATGGAGATTGCCCGGGGTAACAAGAGCAAGGCAGCCGAGCTTCTCGGAATAACCCTGCGCTCCATCAGATACAGGCTTGAAAAGCACTCCCTTGGATAGATTTTATAGTTTTCCAGATAATAAAATTAAAGAAGAAATATGATCAAATATGATAGGATAGGATAGGATAGGATAGGATAGGATAGGATAGGATAGGATAGGATA
>JADGBO010000101.1 GCA_015231465.1 Desulfamplus sp. | reverse complement strand
GAATATCCCGAACTCAGGAAGAGAGTGGAATATCCCGAATTCAGGAAGAGAGTGGAATATCAAGGATGGGAAAAGATGCCCCCCCGGGGGAGGGATACCTGCCTGTCGTTCCAGGAACCAATATCTCCCCGGAAACCATAGTTGCCCAGGCAAAGGCCCGGGGGTGTGCATCCATCTCATGCACCTACACCGAGCCCACGGTCTATTTTGAACTGGCCCTGGATATTGCCGTAAATGCCCGGGAGAATGGTCTTTACAACATCTTCGTCACCAATGGATTCATGTCCCGGAAAGCTTTGAAAATGGCGGCCCCTTTCCTTGATGCCGCCAATGTTGACCTGAAAGCCTTCACCGACGGCTTCTACAAAAAATGGTGCAACGCCCGCCTGGGTCCGGTGATGGATAATCTCGTTTTAATGAAATCCCTGGGCATTCTTGTTGAGGTTACGACACTCATCATACCGGGCCTGAACGATTCCCCCCGGGATCTGGGAGAGATGGCCCGGTTCATCGTAAAAGAGCTTGGGGAAGAGACCCCCTGGCACCTCAGCCGTTTCCACCCCTGTTACCAAATGACAGATCGAAACGCCACTCCCATCTCCACTCTTCAAGATGCCAGTGCCATGGGCCGGGATGCGGGGCTGAGATATGTCTATACAGGAAACGTACCGGGACTTAACTCGGAAAATACCTTCTGCCACCATTGCGGAAAACTTCTCATCCAACGCCACTCATATACCATCAAAAATCATATGACCCCGGAGGGAGCGTGTCCCCAATGCGGAACCGAACTATATGGAATTTTCCATGCCCCGGAAAAAAAGTAGGGGGCAGTCCCTTGCGGCTGCCCCTTGCGGCTGCCCCTTGCGGCTGCCCCTTGCGGCTGCCCCTTGCGGCAGTCCCTTGCGGCTGCCCCTTGCGGCTGTCCCTTGCGGCTGCCCCTTGCGGCTGTCCCTTGCGGCAGTCCCTTGCGGCTGCCCCTTGCGGCTGCCCCTTGCTGGCCCCCTTGCCTGGAACTGCCCCTTGCTGGTCGGTCCTTACTGTGTCCCTTGCGGCTGTAAAAATACCCCCCCCCAAGGAATGATAAATTATGAATATAAAAGCCATGAAAAAAACAATTACAATCTACGGCAGAATGATAAAATTCTCCCATACAATATTTGCTCTTCCCTTTGCCATGTCCGCTGTGGTAATGGCCTGGCGGGATCATCCTCCTGGAACGTGGGATATCATCTGGATAGTTACGGCCATGGTGGCGGCAAGATCCGCTGCCATGGGATTCAACAGGATCATTGATGCGGACATTGATGCAGCCAACCCCAGAACCGCCATGCGGGAGATCCCCCTGGGAGTTCTCAGCACCAGGGATGCTGCCCTTTTTGTTGCAGGCTCATCAGCTCTATTTATATTTGCCGCTGCAATGCTGGGAACACTTTGCTTTATTTTATCCTTTCCGGTGCTGTTCCTGCTGCTTTTTTACTCCCTGACAAAGCGGTTCACCCCCTACTGCCATATCTATCTCGGATTTGTCATCTCCCTTGCCCCTGCCGGGGCCTGGATCGCCGTCACCGGGACCCTCTCATGGAGCGTCATCTTTCTAACCCTGGCCCTCATGACATACATAGCAGGCTTTGATATCCTCTACTCATGCCAGGACACAGAGTTTGACCAAGACAAGGGGCTATTCTCCCTTCCCGCGGCAATCGGCGTGACCAGGGCCATGATTGTCTCATCCCTTCTGCACCTGGCAACATTCATATTTCTTGTCATAATGCACTTCACATTCAATATGCATCCTGTTTTTCTTCCATTCACAGCCATAATAGGCGGACTCCTCGTTGCAGAACACCGCATGGTTTCACCCAACAACCTGGAAAAAATAGATATGGCCTTTTTCCATATAAACAGCCTCATATCCATTGTTCTCTTCACAGGAATTCTAACGGAAGCTTTTGTAACTGCAATGACAACAGGATGATGATAATCCTGTACCCCAAAAAAAAGCTTCCACATCGAAAACGACATGGAAGCTTTCTATTTTTCATCCTGAAAACCCAAGAGGGCCGGGTTCTCTATCAGTGATGCCCATCTCCGTGACCTGCACCCTTGCCGTTGAGGGTATCCACGAGAGACTTCCCCACACAGTAAGTCATGCCGAGACTAATAATGATGACCGCGTACCACATTGCCCCAAAAAAGAGGTAATGCCCCACATCCCAAACCCATTCAAAACAAAATGGAAACATATAACTTCTCCTTGATCTATATTTAAATGAAAATTTTCTTAAGGAACGAGCAGAAGATAACTTACCCCTTATCCCCCTCTCCATTCATGGATATGGGGCTTAGGTAAAGGGGTAAGTTATTTAAAGTCGATTCCTGAATATTCATCCTTTCCATTATCTATTTTGCATCGTAAAGCTCCTGCTCCTGGGGAAACATGGGCAGATAACGATATGCAAGCGATAGTACAATGATGCCGTAGGCAATGGGCAGAATAGTGGTGGCAACCTCCTGCCAGCTTGGAATATAGAGGGCCCATGTATCAAAACTCATGACAGGCACTGCCACAACCTGAAGTACCATGACCCATCGGTTGATGCATACTCCAATGGTTCCAAGAACTATGGCAAGGATAAGAAGTTTTTTATCCTCTCTGAAACGCTTAACCGTAAGGAGTATGGCAGGAACAATGCCACATATGACAATCTCGGTGAAGAGAATCCAGACCCCGTAAAATGCATTGTCCGAATAGAAGTGCATGAATGAGAATCCCATATCAGAAACCGTCACACCTGCCCAGTAGATGGTGTCGATGATCTTTGCAATTATATAGGTGGCTATCATCCAGCCCGAAATTTTTGCAAGGAGATCCACCACATTGTCCTTCACGAGTTTTTTCCTTGTGACTCCTTCGAATATCTTGCAGACGGTCAAGGTAAAACAGGGACCATAAGCAGCCGCGGACCAGGTAAAGAGAAAAAATGTCCAGGGCCATATAAGAAGCCCCTCTCTAAAGGCAAAGGGCCGTCCATAGAGAACACCTGCCACACCGCCCAGGGAGCCCTGGTGGAAGCATGAGAGAAAAGCACCGGTTGCCGCAAAAACAGCCATGATGCCGTGCATGTTGTGGCCGAGATTGTGGAAAAAAGGAACCTTGTCAAGCTGACGGTTCTCAAGGACAAGGGGGATAAACTCAATTATCAGTACGCTGAAATAGAGGGAGAGGCAGAAGGCTACCTCGGTGAGCATTGAGTGAACATTGGCGTGCCAGAAGATAAACCATCCCCGGAGGGGCTGGCCAATGTCGATGGCAAGGATAAGAAGAGCTGAACTGTAACAGATAACACCTATTACAACGGCAAGGTTTATGATGTGTTTAAGTTCATCAATTCCAAACACATACCTAAGAAGGCCGGTGAAAAAAGCTCCGCCTCCAATGGCGATAACGGCAAGATCGGCCCATATCCAGAGGGCGAATCCATAATAATCATTCATATTGGTCTGATTAAGGCCCTTGATCCAGACCAGACCCATGGCATAAACGCCCCACAGAAGAACCGCGCTTGCAACGGCAATACCTGCAGCAAACACAGGAAACGGGCAACGTCTGGCTCCTTCGGGTATCAATGCAGAATCCATATTATCTAACTCCTATAAAGTTGACTCAAGTTATACGTTCTTCCATGCTGTCATATCAGTGTCCCTGGTAGAGGCCTATATCAATGTTGACCATCGGCCTTTGTCAGCATGTTTTTCTTATCCCATTCACCTTTCCGGTAGTTGTCTCCGGCCTTTCTGACCCACTCCCTTTCGGATATGTAATAGACCTTGGGATTGGTCTGGAGTCTCTCAAGCACACGAAACGCCTTGGGGTCCCTGGGACGGCCGCAGTTATGGGGATCCGGCTTGACAAGTTTGTAAACCTCATGATCAGGGTTATTTAGATCCCCGAAGGTTATTGCCCCTGCCGGACATGCCTGGGTACATGCAGTCTGATACTCATCCTCGGCTATGGTATCTCTTTTTTCATAGTAAGCCCTGTCCCGGGCTTCCTGGTAGCGGTGATAGCAGAATGTGCATTTTTCAACAACACCCCTCATCCTTGGCGAAACATCAGGACTGAGATACTCCTCCATGCCCGGGGGCCATTTGGGATCCCACCAGTTGAAGTACCTGGCGTGGTAGGGACACGATACCATGCAGTAGCGGCAGCCGAAGCATCGGGTATATATCTGGCTTACGATACCTGTATCGTATCCATAATCCGTTGCCGTGGCAGGACAGACCGAAACACATGGGGAGTGGCCATGATCGCCTTTTCCCCCGCAGTGCATGCAAGGCCTCGGCATATAGCAGATATCGGTGTCAGGAAAGGGTTTCCCATTGGTAAGTTTATATACCGTCATCCAGGTGAGGCTGTCCTTTTTGTCGGTTTCATTCTCCTTGAAGGGAACATTGTTTTCCGACATACACGCCACCATGCAGGATCCGCATCCGGTACACTTGTCCAGATCAATCACCATTCCAAATTTATATGCTTTTCCGTGATTATCTTTTGTCATCAGAACCTCTTCAGCCATTTATTGACATTGTTATGCTCTGGAAATCCTGGCTCTGATTCCCCAGGCAGCATCCAGCCCGGAAACAGGATCTATTACAGGGCCGATAAGCTCGTTAACATTAACACCCTTGCCACCGATATAACGATTGTCACCGCCAAAATGCCCAAGCCCCCCGGGCATGGCAATGACCCCCGGCATTATGCCGTCGAATATATTGACCTTTACCCTGGCACTTCCCACAGGTGTCTCCACAACGGCCATACGGCCAGGAGAAACACCTGTCTGGCGGGCTGTTTCAGGATTCATCTCCACCAGTATGTCGTTATCCTTAAGAATTGTGTCAGGCACTGTTTTAACGGCAAAGGGCGATGATGCAACCGCACCTGATGTGAGTCGCATATGATCCATCTCCACAAGTATCAAGGGAAATTTCTTTTTGTCTCCCAGGGGTGCCGGAGGGCCGTCGTAGCCCACGAGAAGTTTAAAATCAACCCCGGGGCGAAATGCCGGAGGCTGGGAGGCACACTTAATATATCCATCTTTTGCAAGAATATCCCAGGTATCTCCCATTACCTCTGAAATCGCAACTTCATAACTTTCCCAGGGAAAACTTGCCCGGACAGAGCCGTCAACGGCCTTTGCAAGCATTATAACCGCATCTCCGGGATGACGGGTGTCAAACAATGGTCCGGCCACAGGTTTTGAAAGGGCGGTCACCTTTTTAACCGAAGATGCACAGCCGTGGATATCCTCCCCCATCTCAAGGAACATGTGAGTCGGGAGTACCAGGTCGGCCAGGCGGGCTGTGTCGTCCATATATGGAGAGAAACTGACCACAAAGGGAATCTTTTCAATGGCACTCCGGACAGTCCCGGCATCGTGGAGGGTGTGGCAGGGGTTGGCATTGTAAACCATGAGCATCTCCACAGGAGTCTCATCTTCTCCGGCACTGGTGAGGGCATCAAATAGCCGGTCAGGAGAACCTCCCGGACCGGCAGCAGCCTTGGCATAGCCTTTTGCAGCGGCATCATCCATCACAAGGGAGGGCCAGATCATGGTATCGGCATCCTTGGTCATCCAGAAGCCGCCTTTTTTATTTATGTTTCCTGCAAGGCAGTTAAGGGCGTGGACCGCGGCAAACTCCATCATGCTGCCGGCCGCATCCCCCCGGCCCCTTCCGGCAATTGCCAGGGGAGCCTTTGCCCGGGCAAACCCGGCAGCAAGGGACTTGATCTTGGGAACATCAATGCCGGTGGTGCGGGTTATCAACTCCGGGGCATATTTTTCCGTGACAAGCTTTGCAAAATCATCGAAGTTTTTACCGGATTTTTCCGCATAATCTTTATCATAGAGATTTTCGGTTATCATGACACTGCATATGGACAGGGCCAGATCAGCCTCGCTTCCCGGCTTTGCCGGAATCCACTGATCCGCTGCTGCGGCAGTGCTTGAAAGCCTGTACTCAACCTGAACCAATTTGGCATTGCGGTCTTTCCTGGAGCTGTTGGCCATAAAATTACCCACCGGGGATCCCCAGCCCTCAATGAATCCAGTGCCGAAACTTAGCAGATAGTCCGAGGATTCAATGTCGAATCCGGCAGTTCCGTCAAATCCGTGCATCTCTGCAATGAGCATTTTCCAGGTCTTGTCCATGCTGTCCATGGTGTAGAAATTTTGGGAACCGGCTGCCATGAGAAGCCGCCTGTAGAGACCGGCAATGGTACCCTCACCGCTGCCGGCCACGCAGGCTATGGTGTTGGCCCTGCCCAGGTCCCTGAGGGATTTGATCTTTTCCGCTGCCAAGGCAAGGCCTTCATCCCAGGATACAGTCTTCCAGGCATCTCGTTTTTTCACCATGGGAGACTTTATCCTGGAGGGATCATAAAGATACTGAAGGGCTGATATGCCGTGAAGGCAAACCCCCCCGTCATTTACTGGATATCCTCCCCTACCCTCAATTTTCACTGCCCTTCCTGCTATTTTACGGACACTGATGCCGCAGTTTCCCGGACAAAGGGTGCATACTGTATTATCAAATGTTACTTCTCCATCACGGGGAACAGGTGTCCACGGCCAGTTCTGGGTCCAGATGGAGATATCATCTGTAAGTTTCCAGGTCATCGGAGAGGCCGCAACCCCTGCTGCCGCACCAAGTCCCAGTCCCAAGAAGCTTCTTCTGTCTATTTTCATAGGTTCTATACCTCAATAAGTTTAAAGCCGTATAAAAGTTAGCGTTCAATGCAAGGCCGCTGTCTATTTATGACACTGGAAACATGCACCCTTGCTTCCTGTTTCCCTTTCATGACAGTCTGCACAGTCATCCATCTTCATACGATCCCAGGGATTCTTCTTGATACCCCAGATGTTTTTACCCCAGATGTCCCTGCTGTATCCTGTAAGCCTGTTCTCCTCGTATGGCCTCAGTTTTTCCGAGGTGCCTATGTGTCCATGGCAGCTCACGCAGTCCATGCCGGCGGCAATGACATGGGCCGCATGGGAGAAGAATACACAGTCTGGCTGTTCAGAATATATGAGCCAGGGAACCTCTTTTCCCTTCTCCACATACTCTTTCATGAAGATGGCTTCATCTTCCGTATCTCCAAGCTGACTCTCATGACACTCCATGCAGGATTCGGTTGTTGGTATGCCTGCAAAACTTCCATCATCCCTGAAATAGTGGCAGGAGTCGCATCCGCCCATCTCATCTACGTGGAGTGCGTGGTTAAAGTTCAAGGGCTGCTCCTTTTTGGAGTAGAGCAGGCTGGGAAAGAGCAGCCACCCGGACAGGAAACAGACAGCAAAAGCTCCAATGAAAAAAAGGACTCCCAGACCCAAACCGGAATCCTCTCCTGCCTTCTGTTCACTGGACACAGCCTCTGCCTCAGCCTCCACCGAACCATTCTCAGTTTTCCTTTTTAATTCATTCATGAAAACCCCATCAATTAAAGTGTTGATGTAACTAATAGCCGATCAGTCTGAAAATACTCTCCAAACTGAAATATATAATCTACGGGAAAAGTTATCCTGTCCCGTATATATTCCCTGTTTCCGCATATATTTTGTCATTATTTCCAAATGAAAGATCAGACCGGCAATCACCGCCAATCTATATTATCGCATATATTTTGTCATTATTTACAAATGATAGACCAGGCTGGTAATCACCGTCAATCTATATTAATATAGCTATCCATTGTCAAGATAAAATAGGAAGAAAGTCCAAGGTCAGAAATGCGTAACTGTGAAGTCCGGGGAGAAGATTGACCCCGAAGTAGGTGAACAAAACCGCCATAAAGCCAATGATGGAAACCCAGGATATCCTCCTTCCATGCCATCCCCTCATAAGACGAAGATGGATCAAGATTGCATAGACAAACCAGGTTATAAGGGACCAGGTCTCCTTGGGATCCCAGGACCAGTAGGTACCCCAGGCTGAATTGGCCCATACCGAACCGGTTATGATGCCGATGGTGAGAAAAAGAAAACCGAACATCACCATCTGATAAATCAGTTCATCAATGGTATCAAAAGATGGAAGTCTTGACATGAGAGAACCCGGCCCAGGCATATCCGGCTTCATGAGATACATGATACTGAACCCAAAGGCAACTGCAAATCCGGCATATCCGAGAAAACAGGTGACCACATGGGCAATGAGCCAGTTGCTCTGCAGTGCTGGAATGAGAGGGGTAATCCTGCTGCTTATGGAAGGTGAAAGGGATGCATAGGCAATGGCAAGGAAAATAAGGGGTGTGGCAAAAACGCCGATTATCCTCTCCCTGTATTTATACTCCACAAAGAGGTATAAGGCTGCCATGGTCCATGAAAAAAAGACCAGGGATTCATACATGTTGGTAAGGGGAGCCCGGCCGTAACCCAGTTGGTAGGACTCTATCCACCTAAGGACAATGCCCACTGTGTTGCCTGTAAATCCTGCAACAAGTATGAACATACCTGTTTTTGAGAGTATATCTTTTTTAAATGTCCATGAGGCAATGTAAAACACAGATGCCAGTGCATATACAAATGTCGTTATGGAGAGGAGCATTGAACTGTTCATAATAATTTCCTTGAAATTTTATATCTGGTCAGTGATTTGGTTTTCATGGGGTCTTCAATTTTTTGGCCAGCCTCATCACCTTCAGCTTCATTCCCTGGCTGTTCCTGGTTGAAGTTCCGTAAATGGTCACACCTATGCCCCCTGGCTTTGGCGTAATTTCCACACATATCTGCCGGTGGGACATGAAGAATGTTATCCAGCATCCCATTATCATCAACACAAATCCTGCATAAACATACCAAACGCCAGGGTCTTTGGTAACCTGGAGGCCGGTGTAATATTTTTTCTCATAACTGTCCACCTCAAATATGAACTCTCCCCTTCTCATCTTGTCAAAGGATGGAAATTTCAACGGCATATATACCTCGACCCCAGGGGAGACAACGTTTTGATCCCCTTTATCTCCCATGCTTTCATCTCTTTGGATGCCCATGCTTTCATCCCCTCTATCTCCCATGGGAGAAGCCGGGATAAATGTTCCCACAAAACCCTCTCCAAGATCATGCCCCCTGAAATTATAGCCCCGGACAAACTCATTGAGGGTGAAAGTGCCTGCCGATTCAGGCATATCAATGGTTTGGCCGAACTCCACCACCTTGACATAGGACATTCCGCTTCCGCTGCTCGTAATTTTCAAAGCTACGTTCCTGGCGGAGTGGGTGCCGTAACTGGACTGATAAAAGCTCAGGCCGCCATAACGCAGGGGATCATTGACAACAATATCCGAAGTCAGAACATCCTCACCCTCCTTTATAACCGTAAGGCTTGATTTAAACTCCTCGGGATGACCGGTATCGTAGAAGGTCACGCTGAAGCTGTTACATCGAAGATCAAAGCCGAAGGGTATGTACTCATTGGTTCCCCGAAGGTATGAACCGCCCACGGTCTCCCCTTCAGGAATTGCCACAAAGGATTTGTAGCCCCAAACAGAACCAGCCACGGCACCTGCAAGCATCAAAAGGACGCTTACATGCACCACATAGACCCCCAGGCGGGTCCACCTGCCGGATTCGGCAAAAATCACACCGCCTCCCATCAAGGTTTTACCGGTGGAATCCTGTGAAAGAGCATTCTCTTTTGAAACAGCACCCTCTTTTAAAACGGCATCCTCTTTCACAGTGGTCTGCCATTCTCCCCTGACAATGCCCTCACACCTGGCAAGGGCATCGTTCACATCCCCCTTTATATCAAAACACTCTCTTATCTTGAGCCGCCGGAACCTCTCTATGTTGAAGTTAACCTTTTGAGGAAAAATGATTTTCCAGGTATTTGTAAGCTTATCCATGGAACAGACCACGATATTTATTGAAAGAAGAACAAGAAGAAGGATGAACCACCATGACCCGTACATGTCAAAAATATCAAGGGAGGAAAAGAGATTGTAGAACACTTCTCCATATTTTTGAATGTAAAAAGCCTCTGAACTGTTCTGGGGAATCAATGTTCCGATGACTGATGTGGATGCAAGCAGCAAAAGAACCACAACCGTAAGTTTTACCGAAGTGAAAAAATTCCAGACCGGATTTCCGGCTCTGGTTTTGGATATTTTTTTTGTCATGATATTTCCATAGGCCTTTATTTCAAGGCAATTGCAAAATTATTCCCTTATAGACTTCCAGAAAAATATTTGAACAAATTCATTCCCAGGGGGCAGCCGCAAGGGACTGCCCCTACAGTATTTCCGCCAATTTCATTATCTGGAAAACTATATTTCAATGCCGCACCATGCAGGTCAGGTACGCTTATGTTTCGTTGTGCCCACCAGGGCATGGGGGGTTATATCAAATCATTCTTTTCAGGGCAAAACCTTTTCATGCACATTGAATAATTTATTGAAATTGTGAGCCATACTCCATTTCTCCCTGGGAATAAAATCTTGACATTATGCAAAGTTAATGTAATCAAAAAAAGATTTATTACTGCCATAAAGATGACAGGGAAAACTGGATTTTACTCCATGTTGAGGTTCTGTCCGAGTATAAAAAGCTTGTACTGACTCCTGACAGTCTTTTAAAAATGGACATTACCGAAAACAGACAGTGATTCGGGCATGTCGTTACAATTGTCTTTAAGTCATCTTAACGCGAATCGGTTTTCCTCTACAGTGCAAATTCATTGCTTTAAGGCCATCAATCAAGCTGATCAGTGTCCTTTTATAATGAGTAGATAACCCATTGCTATTGACCTTATATATGACTTCGTAACTGGTCTCCAGACATACTGCATTACGAACAAACAGCAGCTTGAGAAGACATTCAAGGGTGATAGGAGTCTGGAGATTTGCACATAGAGCAGCTATGAAGGCCAGCAGTGCATTTTCCAACAGAAGAGTGCGGATGGTCATGACTGTCTGTTTTCGGAAATCCCTGTCATCTCTCTCCCTGGGTTCTCCGAGAGCATCAAGTTTTTCGGTCAGCTTCTCCTCCCTTTGGGTTGCATTATCCAACTCACTGTTAAGCTGCTCCAGTCGATTCTCCCGCTGAACCAGGCGAGTCGTGTGGCCTTTTTCCAGGGAGTCAGCCACCTTGAGCTGCTGATCTTGAATCAGTGTCTCTTTCTTGACCGCCTTTTGGCGGGCATTCTCAAGGGTTTGGGTCAGCTCGTCACATGCCCTCTGCTGATGCCTGTCTGGGCCTGTAACCGTTTTTGTACCGTAATTGACATCAAGGGCACCATGGGCTTTCATCTCCTTGAACCGGTACTCCTGGATTTCTGTGCGAGCCCTGTAGATACTGGGCCAATCCATTGGATCAAGCAGCTCCTTGACCTTTAATGTGCCCCAGTAGGGAAGCACCCTTTCTCCGGTATCAACTACGACAAAGTGACGGGGGTCGTTTTCCCGTGGCTTTGCCCAGGTGCCCTCATAGACTTCGCTGCCGTCTTCAAGGGTGCCTATGAGAGTCGTCGTCCAACTGGAGAGCCCCTCATACTCATTTTTGTCCAGCATTGAGAGCAGGCCCATG
>JADGBO010000100.1 GCA_015231465.1 Desulfamplus sp. | reverse complement strand
TTATCGGACTTCAAAATATAAACATAATTAAAGGTGACCCCGTGCAATCAACAAACAAACCCATGTCCAACCATGACACTCAATCCTGTCCCGATTGTGCTGCCGGTTCCGGGAACGGAAAGGCAACTGTTAATATAAAAGATAAAATATCCGGCTATGAAGTGCTTCGCATAGAACCCCTTGAAGAGATCAAATCCACCTTTTATGAACTCAAACATACGGCAACCAATGCCCGTCACATTCACATTGCCAACCAGGACAGTGAAAACACCTTTGGCGTGACCTTCCGCACGGTTCCGGAAGATTCCACAGGTGTGGCCCATATCCTTGAACATACCGTCCTGTGCGGCTCTGAAAAATACCATGTCCGGGATCCATTCTTCTCCATGCTCAAACGGAGCCTCTCCACCTTCATGAATGCCCTTACCGCATCGGACTGGACCATGTACCCATTTTCCACCCCCAACGAGAAAGATTATTACAATCTTATGGATGTCTATCTTGATGCAGCCTTCTTCCCCAGGTTAGATGAACTGAGTTTCAAGCAGGAGGGGCACCGCATGGAACTCGTTCCTGTCCGAGCCTCTGAAAATTGCGAGGGCGGAGAGCAAAGGGAGCTGGATTTAAAAGGGGAGCTGAAATTAGAGTACAAGGGTGTGGTCTATAACGAGATGAAGGGAGCCATGTCCTCCCCCAGCCAGATCATGGGGCGGGCACTGATGAAGGCACTCTATCCTGACACCACCTACAGTTGCAACTCCGGAGGAGAACCTTCGGATATACCAACCCTGACACACAAGGATCTCAAGGATTTCCACGCCCGCTACTACCATCCCTCCAACGCGTTTTTTTACACCTACGGCAGCCTCCCCATGGAAAGACATCTCGATTTCATCGAAAAAAAAGTGATGAGCCGATTTCAAGCCATCCAGACCGATTCCGAGGTCTCCTCCCAGCCCCGATGGAATACGCCAGGGGAGATGACCGTACCCTATCCCCTTTCCGGGGATGAAAATCCCGAAAAAAAATACCAGGCATGTCTGGCATGGCTCACCGCGGACATAAGGGATCCCTTTGAGACCCTGGTCCTTGGAGTTCTGGAGCATGTACTCCTCGGCAATGCAGCATCGCCCCTGAGAAAGACCCTCATAGACTCGGGACTGGGTTCCGCCCTCAGCGACGCTTCAGGCTTTGACGGAGATCTTCGGGATACCATGTTTGCCTGCGGTCTGAAGGATATAAAAAAAGAGGATGCCGGAAAGGTCGGGCAACTGACAATGGAGTGCTTGGAGTCCATTGTGAAAAAAGGCCTGGATCCCCAACTTCTGGAGTCGGCCATACATCAGATAGAGTTCCACAAAAAGGAGATCACCAACACACCCCACCCCTTTGGCATAAAACTCCTCCTCTCCTTTGCCGGAACATGGATCCACGAAGGCGATCCCCTCTCCTGCCTGAACTTCGACCAGGACATCCAGCGGCTTCGTGACGAAACCGCAAAGGGACCTTTCCTGGAAGAGAAAATACGGCAATATTTCCTAGACAACCCCCATAGGGTACTCTTCATACTCGAGCCTGACCAGGAGATGGAGAGCCGTGAAAACCAACGGGTGGAAAAGGAACTAAAAGATAAACTGGCCTCCCTCACCCCCCAGGACATTGAAGCCATCATGGAGGATGCCCGAAAACTCAGGGAAATCCAGGAATCCCAGGAGGATGTCACCGCTCTTCCCACCCTGGAACTTACAGACATAAAACCGGATATAGAGATCATCTCTCCGGATAAAATTGACTATGCCCATGAACTTGACTCTGCCCATGAAATTAAAGGCATTCCCCATGCAGTATGCTATGAAAAACCCACTTCCGACATCCTCTACTTCACATGCCCCGCAGGACTTGCAACCCTTTTGGACCAACATATGCCCCTGATCCCGTTTTTTTGCCGGGCATTCACCGGTGCAGGCACAGCATTACGGGATTATACCGATATGGCCGAACTTATGGATCTCTACACCGGCGGCATAGGAATATCTCCCTATATCGGAACAGGGTTCAACGGCAATGACGAGTATATCTCCTTTCTTTCCCTCCAGGGCAAGGCCCTGGGCAGAAATATTGATCCCATGTTCAATATAATAAAAGAGCTTATATCCGATTACAGCTTCAAGAATCTCACCCGTCTCAGGAACCTGCTTCTCCAGTACCGGGCATCCATGGAGTCCTCGATTGTGGCCAATGGACACAGATATGCCATATCCCTGGCCAGCAGAAACCTGGGCCCCACATCGGCCCAATCCGAGCTGTGGCACGGCATCACCCAGTTCCGGTACATAAGGGAACTTACCGAGGAGCCTGGAATGTCCAATATTCCTGGATCAGCCGGAACAGAGGCCGTTGCCGGAGAGTGCCCGGCCCTGGATCAGCTCTCCCAATCCCTTGATGCCATTGCCCAAAGCCTTTTTTTCAGGGAGAACATGAAACCAGGAATGGCAGGGGATCGTGATGCACTCATAAAAGCGAACAAAAACATTGGAGCCATTATGAATGCCCTGGCTGCCGGTCAAAACAGCGATTTCAGAAAAAACCAGGAGAACGAAACAGGAGATTATCCCCACGAAGGCTGGACAACCAGCACATCGGTCTCCTTTGTGGCCCAATCCTTTAAAACCGTCCGCATGGGCCACGATCATGCCCCTGCCATGGCGGCCATGGCAAAAATGCTCAGGGCCCTCTATCTCCACCGGGAAATCCGTGAAAAGGGCGGAGCCTATGGAGGATTTGCCATGTACAATCCAGAAGAGGGAATCTTCTCCTTTGCCTCCTACAGGGACCCCAATATACGCAGGACTCTACGGGTTTTTGACGATGCCTGCCGCTTCATCATGGATGGCTCCTACACAGAGGAAGATGTCAAGGAAGCGGTACTCCAGGTCTGCTCGGAGATCGACAAGCCCGAAACTCCAGGCCCTGCATCCATAAAGGCTTTTTACAGAGATATTCTCGGACTCACCGATGAGAAACGCCGAAACTTCAAAGAGGCCCTTTTGGGTCTTAACAAAAAAAATATCATGGCGGCAGCCGGGCAATATTTTGCAGTTGATGCCAAAGAGAGTGCCAAAGAGAGTGCCAAAGAGAAGGGAACCGCGGTTATATCGAGCAGGGAGGCCATTGATGCAGCCAATAGGGATATTGCATCCGGAGAGAGGGAGCTGATGACCATGAAAATATAATTACCCCGATTTATAGTTTTCCAGATAATGCAATTGGCAGACATACTGTAGGGGCAGTCCCTTGCGGCTGCCCCTGGGAATCTGAAACTCTGGAGCGATAATATATGGATGAGAGGCTTGAAAAGGCACGGGAAATAGTCAAAAAACATATGTGGATGGCAACCACTGCCGGAATCTTTCCGGTTCCTGTCCTGGATATCACCTTTATAACTGCGGTTCAGTTAAAAATGATCCGCAAGCTGGCAGGTCACTACGAAATACCGTTCTCCGGGGAGAGGACCAGGGCTGCCATAATATCCCTGGGTACAAGCCTGGGAACAGGTGCTGTCTCAAAGGGGTTCATGGTAAGTGTACTCAAGGCCGTACCCGTTGCAGGTAGCCTTACCATGCCTTTTATCATGCCCACCATGGCCGGTGCAGCAACATATGCACTGGGTACTGTGTTTATTCAGCATTTTGAATCGGGGGGAAATTTTCTCAATTTTGATCCTGATAAAGTCAGGTCCCACTTTAGGAAACAGTTTGACAAAAGCTACAATAATATAGATAATAAACCCCATTGTTTCACCAGAGATAACATCTCCAATTATGTGGGCCATTGTAAACTGACAAATGAAGCATGACCAAAATGGTTTAAAAAAAAAGATAAAAAATGAAGCATGACCAAAATGGTTTGAAAAAAGGAGTGCCGTATGTACAAAAGAACAAATCTATTCTCGTCATTGTTCATTGCCCTGGCAATCCTCCTTAACTGCGGTTTTGCAGATGCCAGAATTATTAAACAACCTCAGGAGGTGGTTCCCCTCGGTGAAATGGATGCCGAAAAACTAATACTCAAAACCTCTCCGGCAGAACCATTCACCATCGACCCGGTACTGGCGGTTCCGGCCGTAGATTGGGGCATGGAGGCACGTCTCTTTGCCCTGGCCCTTCATGACGACTGGGCCATAGTCATGGAACCATCGGGATGGGCCCCCTACATGGGGGAGATAACCATGTTCGATGATGTTCGGTTGAGTGAATCCCTCAACTCCTTTACCCTTGATGTCCCCCGCCTTATAAAGACACCGGGGGAGAGCATTGATCTTTTTTTCGGTTATGCCGTTGATTCACCCGTGTTTTTCGGTAATGCCCTCCGTTTTCACCTCATACCTCCCGAAGAGATTCAAAAAGATGTTTTTGAACTATCCAAACCGGCCGTTCCCTTAGATGCCTTAGATGTCCATAACCTGCCCTTGACAAAGATATCCCGGAACTGCCGCACGATCTCACCGAGTCTGGAAATTCCCCGGCAGTACAGGAATGGAGAAGCAAATCTATTTGCAGCGGTTTTTATGGGAAACGATGTAATGGTTAAAACACGAGACGGATGGAAAATATATGACGGCCAGGAGATTGAACCCTTTGACTCCATAACCCTTGGAGATGAAACTCCAGGTTTTGATCTTGACCTTTCCACTGGAAATTCAAGGTCCACTGATTATTCCACTGATTATTCCGCTGATTATTCTGCTGATTATTCCGCTGATTATTCTGCTGATTATTCCAATGATTATAACGCTGATTATTCTGCTGATTATTCCACTGATTATAACGGAGAGTTTATCTTTTATTATGCCTATACCATAAATGGAAACAGCCGGTTTTGGGGAAATGTCCTCCGTTTTCATATGGTACCGCCGGATCAGGCCTGGGGGGATACTTTCCAGATAACCCTTCCGGCAGACTCCCTTGAAAATATCGTTCCAGAAACCCTTCCCCTCAATCAAGTACCCAATACCAGCAAAGCCATAGCCCCACGCATGGACATTGCCCTTTCGGATATTGGAAAGGATGCCGGCCTTTTTGCGGCAGTAATTGCCGGAGCCGACATATTTGTAAAAACACCCGGAGGATGGACCCATTACAAAGGCGGAGAGATACACCCCTTTGCCGTGACCACCCTAACCAGGGATATGGGGGGGTTTGATCTGACAGCGGTCTTTACAAAGCCATGTGACCAGGAATTCCCCCGGGACTCCGCCTGCGGCCAGGAATCCCCCCGGGAATCCACCTGCGGCCAGGAATCCTCCCGGGAATCCACCTGTGACCAGGAATCCCCCCGGGGCTCCACCTGCGATCCATGCGGAACCTATACTCCAGGCCCAGGTTCCCGCCTGGCACCCACAAGTTCCAGGGCCTCTATCTATGACGGAGAGATATTTTTCTATTACGCATATCTGACAACCCGGGAGACACTAAAAGGCAATGCTATGCGTATCAGTATATCCGGGACTCCATGATTGTAACCATTCACTCCCCCCCTTCATCAATCGGTACATAAATCTTAAGAATTTGAGGGGGGGGGGAGTGAACGGTTACGTATTTGCAGACCCGTTTGCATTAAATAAATACGATGACGAACATTCGGAACGCGAAGACAGATGGATATTGTTGGGAAAAACTTTAAGCGAAGCGATTCTGGTTGTTGTACATACGTTTAGAGAGGTTGATGGCACAGAATTTGTCAGAATTATCAGTGCCAGAAAAGCAACAAAACAGGAAAAACAAGCCTATCATAAGAGGTGTCCGAAATGAAACAAGAATATGATTTTACCAATGCGGAGCAGGGCAAATTCTACAGACCGCTTGAGGAATTGGATATACCAATCTACCTGGATCAAGATGTCAAAAAATTTTTCTTTCGCCATCTCCCTTCAACCACAAAAAGTTGGTCGTTGCAGGATATGGTGAATTCACTGATTAAACAAGACATTGCCATTTCCAGAAAACTGTTGCCTGAACAGAAGGGATAACGGCAGAAGGAAGAGACACATACGCAAGAAGAATAAAAAATCCAAGGTTGCAAGGTTTAGGCAAATCTTCTCTCAGGATAAAGACTCAAGCATCATTCCCAAGGAGGGTATATAATTATGGATTCAACAGCGACTGTCACTATGATAAATGATATATGCGATGAAGCAAAATGGAATAACGCATTTTCAAGAACTCAAAATGGCCTTGCCGCTGCTGCACAGAAAGCAATTACAAGCCCTTTGACTTGAAAAACGGGGCATATTTCATGTCGCACTTCATGATATGATTTTTCAGCCATTTGGTGAGAAATGTCATGAGATCCACGGAAAGGCTTGCCTTGCCTGACTTGAATTCTTTTTGAAAGGCAACCACCTTAGAGACAAGGTCTTCATGTAATTTTTTATGTTCCACGGCTTCGTGATATTCATATTTTTTAAAGAGTTTCTCTTCATGGGCAAAATGGTAAACCGTATATTTTGCAAGATCATCAAGTACTGCCCCTGATTTTTCGATGCCGATCCTCATCTTCATGGCCCTGTGAAGGGCGTTTACCATATCCACAAGTTTCCTGTGCTGCTCATCAATCTCTTTTATTCCTGTTTCAAGCTTTGGCCCCCAGGTTATGAGATTTTCAACGTGTACTTCCCGGCCCTGCTCCTTTGGGGTTCCGGTTGAACCGGTTTTCCTGGTCGTTTCAGCTCTCTTTTCGGTCTTATGGGCACCGGTCCTGAAACTTGACCCTCCCGCTCCCCGGTCTCCAGGCTCCTCACCTTTATTGTCTCCCCTCCCCTCTTCCATTGCATTGTCTCCCCTCTCCTGTTCCGTGAGATGGTCTGTGGATATTTTAAAAACGCTTATCATGTCACGGAGCTTATATGCCAGATCCGACAGGTCCTGGGCACTGAGATTCATCTGGCCGCTTTTCTGGGACATCACCTCGGCCACGTTATTGACTCCATGTATATCCCTGGAAATTTCAGCCGAGACCTGGGATGTCTGGGCCACATTCTCATTTACCTCGGCAATGCCCAGGGATGCCTGATGAATATTGTCCGATACTTCGGCTGCCGCGGCAGATTGCTCCTCCACAGCCGCGGCAATGGTGGAAACTATCTCATTAACCTCCGTAATGACATCGGATATTTTTTTCACCTCCATTATGCTCTCTTCCGTCGAGTTCTGGATACCCTCGACCTTTGACCTTATATCCAGGGTGGCCTGGGTGGTCTGGGATGCCAGGGTTTTGATCTCATTGGCAACCACGGCAAATCCCCTGCCCGACTCCCCTGCCCTGGCAGCTTCTATTGTGGCATTAAGAGCCAGAAGATTTGTCTGTCCCGCAATTTCAGTTATTGTTTCTGTTATTTTGGATATATCCCTGGCAGCTTCACCAAGAAGAGTCACCTTGCCCGATGCGATATCCACGGCCGAGGCTGCATTATCTGAAATTTCCCTTGCCCTGGCACAGCTTTCGGCAACTTCTCCTATGGTTGACTTCATCTCCCCTGCCGAGTCCGCCACAATGGTCAGGTTGGCCGAAGACTGCTCGCTTGCTGCGGCAACCGAGCCCATATTGCTGCTCATCTCTTCGGCTGCCGCCGCAACTGTATTGGCCCTCATGGAGAGATCCGCGGAATCCTCGGACATCTGTTCGGCAACGGAAAGCACCTCGGCAGAGGCGGCAGTAACGGTTTCGGCATTCTGGGTAATATCGACTATAATGTTGTTCATCCTTGATATAAAGGCATTGAACCAGCCTGCAAGTATGCCTATCTCATCGGTGCGGTTCACATGAAGACGTTTGGTAAGATCACCTTTACCCTGGGCAGTCTCTTTGAGTCCATCGGAAATCTCCTTTAAGGGATTGAGAATGATGAATCTAAAGAGAAGAGCTGTGGCCCCGAGGATCATCAGGGAACATAATATACCCACAGTAACGATAACGTTTCTGTTTCTGTCATTGATGTTTATTATGGAGTTCCGTATGAGATCGCCGGTCTCTTTTATGGCCCCAGAGTTGTCACGTTTAATGGCATGAAGGTTTGTCTCAATAAACTGTTTCAACATTTCGGACTGGCTGCCCATGGTATTTTTTATGATGTCGGCGTTGCCTGTTTTGTAATTATCAAACCTCAATACAAGTTCTTGAATCTCTTTCAGGGCCGAGGCCTTGGATATGCAAAGTAGTATGGTACCCTGGAGCTGGCCAAAATAGGTAATCTCTTTTTCATAAATCAGAACCTCGGCATCGATTTTTGACTGGCTCATGATGATGTCGAAATCACTTTTACCCTGGGTACCCTGGTCAAGATAAAGGTCAATTCTGTCGTTGACATAATCAATGTAATCAATAATGGGATTTCCCTGGGGATCCAGAAAGAATGCATAAATGACATCTTCGGATTCACAAACCGACATGAAAAACTTGTTGATCTGATTGTACATCTTCTCCATCAGAAAAGGCTGGCTTATGGTGGCCAGGAGATCCGCTATCACCTTGGCACTGTCTGTTACCAGGCTGTTGACGGTCTCTTCCATTCTGGTCTGTTCCCGGGAAATTGCCTCTTCGGTTGAGATGGATGTGGTGGCTATCACCTCCTCCTGCATGGTGCCCAGGGATGATTCAAGACTCTGTTCAAGTTCGTCAAAATGGGTCTGGGTTCTGCTGTCCGTAGCTGTCAGGTTCCTGTTTACCGTCTCCGTCATCTCCTCAAGCAGGGCGGTCTGTACTTTTACGATGGAAAAGGAGAGCACCGTAAAAGAGATGATAAGTATGCTCATCAGTATCAGCAAAATTTTTATCCTGAGACTCTTTTTTACAATGGAAAACATCTTGTGCCTCCTTTTACTTTTTAGTTTAGTATAGACTTCCAGAAAAATATTTTAGCAGATCCATTTTTGAGGGCAGCCACAGGGAGCTTGCCCCTAAAGTTATGATAACCAATTTAACCTGCCTACAGTTATGATAGCCAATTTAATTATCTGTAAAGCTATACTTCATACGCTTTTTAACCCATGCTTCTTTCTTGCGTTCATTCTCCCCTGGAGTCTGGGAAAGTAATGCATCTCAGTGTGGGGAAGAAACAGGGAGCTGACGTAGTGATCCATGTATGAAGGGGTCTCTGCCAGCTCGAAATTGGTCATCATCTTCACAACCTCACCCACATTCCGTCTCAAAAGGTTGGTAAAGGAACTCATCTTGGCCCCGAGAAGGGAGCCGTTTCCAAGATAAATCACCTTTTCAGGGTCAATCTCAGGAAGAAGACCTATGGTCATGGCTTTTTCCAGATCCACGTAACTGCCGAACCCCCCTGCAAGGATTATCTGCTCTATGTCGGTGATGCCCAGACCCACCTCTTCCAGCAGGGTCATGGCTCCACTGTACATGGCCCCCTTGGCCCGAATAAGATTGTCGATATCAGGCTCTGTGATTGTTATATCCCGGTCAATCTGGGTGGTATCCTTCCATGCCAGCACATACTCCCAGATGCCCTCCCTTTCCCGGATCCTGTCCGTCCCGGTATCTCGGTTGAATCTACCTCTGTTGTCGATCAGTCCGTTCTCAAAGAGTACGGCCACGATGGTTATGAGTCCGGAACCACATATCCCTTTGGGTCTTACATTCCCTTTGGTCATGATCATGGGTTCAAAGGTTATGGGATCAATGGAAAAATCTTCCACGGCCCCCCTGGCCGCACGCATGCCAAAGGAGATTCCCCCCCCTTCAAAAGCCGGCCCGGCAGAACATGCCGTACATGCCATCCACTCCCTGTTGCCAATGACTATTTCCGCATTGGTGCCTATATCCATGAAAAGGGTCAGCTTTTCGGTCTGGTACATGCCGCTGCCCATTACACCTGCCACAATGTCTCCCCCCACATAACTGGAAACACCGGGATATATGAGGGCAATGGTATGACGGCCAAGATCGATGCCTATATCCGAGGCCCTGAAGGGGGGATAGAGTATGGAGGCCGGAACATAGGGGGCCCTGCGGATATAACGGGGATTGATGGCGAGCATAAGCTGGGTCATGGTGGAGTTGCCTGCAAGGGTTATGGTGGTTACCTCGGCCTTGTCAATGTCTGCAAGTTTGATGATCTTTCCCAGAACCTTGTTCACGGTCTCAATCACCTTCTTCTGGAGAATGTCGAGACCGCCCTCTTTTTCGGCAAACATTATTCTTGATATGACATCCTCTCCATAACTGATTTGACCATTGAAATCTCCGTAGCTTGAAAGGATTTTACCACTGTTGATATCCAGAACTTCTCCATATATGGTTGTTGTTCCGATATCCATGGCAACGGCAAAATTACGAGCCGTAGTATCTCCGGCTTCAATATGCACAATCTGATTTTTGCCGTCTTTGCGTACAGGCCGGACTATGGTGGCCGTAACCTTGAAATCCTGCTGCCTGAGAATGTCGGGGATCCCACGCATCACATCTATGTTTACTTCAAGGCGGTGTTCATCATGGGTAATCTTGAGAAAGTTGAGCAGACGGGTCACATCGGCAAGGTTGTCCTGGGCACTGGGAGGAGGCAGCTCCAGATATTTCTTTTCCACCGGCGGGATGAGCATTCCCTGCTCTTTCAAGGAATCAAGCTTGACCTGCTTTATCCTGGCAGTATGGCGGGGGGATTCAGCTATATTGAGTACGGATGAATCGACATTGGACTCCACCGGTACTCTTATGATGACATCGGATTTCACCTTTGAGAGACAGGCCAGGCGGAAACCTTTTTCTCCGTCCTCACGGGAGAGCTTGTCCGCTCCCCCCTCAAGCTCGCCCTGCTCCAGAATCACCCTGCATTTACCGCATACTCCTTCTCCTCCGCAGGATGCATTGATATGAACACCGGCTTCCATGGCCGCCCTTATAAGATTTCCTCCATCTTCCACCTCAATGGTTTTGTTGTGGGGATGGAATACAACAGTATGTTTTTTCTGGGTCATGCTTTTGTCCTCAATAATCCTCGGCCTCCTTCATAATCCATCAAAAGTAGTTGACACTTTTTTTGAGATAATTCCCGAAAAATGGGAATGTGGCTCCAGAATGTGTAAACTGGCAAATGAAGGATGCCTAATCCTCAATAACTTTATTTTATCGTGGATATCCAAATTATAGGTTAAAAATCCTTCTCAATACCGTTTTTATATATTCTGTTTCTAAATCATTTAATTTACCCAAGAACTTTACAATATAGGCCTTTTCTATTGTAGCAAGCTTTCCAAGCCTTATGTATGATTCTATAATTAAACCGCTTTCTTTCCAATGCTGAATTTTATAGTCTAAGCCTGTTGTATATTTCTGGGTTGTTATTCTTGCAGCAAGAACATCTTTATCCCCAGAATCGTATAGAACTAGAGCGGGTCTTTTTGATATTGTGTGCAAATCAGTATGAGGAAAACCGATCAAAATAACATCTCCAAAATTATAAACTGTCATATATAGAATCTTCCTCAGAATATCCCTTAAAAAACTGAGTCATAGAAAAATCATTCCATTCCGAATCCTCTTCCTCTACAAAAACAATCACTCTGATTTCTGTTGGATTTTTTAATTTATTTACTATTTTTGACGGAATGGATAATTGACCATTTGCCATAATCGATGCATAGCATTCATAGGCTTTCATAAATACCTCCTCAGGGAAACCCCTACGGTCACGAAGTGCCGTAGGGGTAGTTGACTATTGAATACCCTCCGACTGACTTACAACCCATTTTTTTACGGCCTGGAATACAAGCTCCCTTTTCAAGGGCTTGGTGAGGAAATCATCCATGCCTGCATCAAGGCATTTATCCTCAAACTCCT